>JAZUEG010000050.1:0-5506 GCA_045640025.1 Bacteroidales bacterium | reverse complement strand
CATGGCTACGATCCGACTTCCAGCCGCCGGCGAGGTAAATAAGAACTACCTCGAGATTCCAGCAGAGGCTGTTAACGCCTGCGCAGATGCTAAGTGCATCACAGTATCATTCAAGGTAAGAAACTACGGCAAGGCTGATATTCTCCAGTGGGCTCCAATGTTCACTATCAACAACGGCGTAGATTGGACATTCGGTCAGATGCGCTGCGGTGGTCAGCTCATCGTAAACCAGGATGGTTACATTGATGGTACAGCAGGTCCAGGCTTCGATGGTTCTAAGTGGATCTCTGGCAACGACGACTGGCACTCGGTAGTAGCATCATTCTACGAGGGTGGTATGACACTCGTTATCGATGGAGAGCTCATAGCAGAGGACATTGCCGATGGTTCAGACGGCAAGAACATCTCTAATTTCATCGCAGACCTTGGCAACGAGGCTAAGACAATCAAGCTCGGCGGTGGTCAGCTCCAGAATTGGGCAGACGCAGATCAGCCACTTGAGTTTGCTGATATCGAGATCAGCAACAAGCCAGTAACCGCTGCTAACATGCCAATCAATGACCTCACAATAAGCTTGAACGGCATTGATACCCCAGTATCTAAGGCCAACATCAAGGGTAATGGTGAGCTCGATAGAGATGCCAACAAGGGCGTAATCTACCGCAACATGCCTTCTGGCGAAATCAACAAGAACTACTTCGAGATTCCATCAAGCGTAGTAAACGCTTGCGCTGATGCCAAGTGCATCACACTCTCATTCGATGTAAGAAACTACGGCAAGGGTAATATCCTCCAGTGGGCTCCAATGTTCACCATCAACAACGGCGTAGATTGGACATTCGGTCAGATGCGTTGCGGTGGTCAGCTCATCGTAAACCAGGAGGGTTACATTGATGGTGGTCAGCACTCAACATTTGAGGGTGCAGGCTGGATCTCCGGCAACGACGACTGGCACTCAGTAGTAGCTTCATTCTACGAGGACGGTATGGTACTCTACATTGATGGAGAATTGGTAGCAGAGAACGTTGCCGATGGTACAGATGGCAAGAACATCACAGGCTTCATCAACGATCTCGGCAACGAGGCTAAGACAATCAAGCTCGGCGGTGGTCAGCTTCAGAACTGGGCAGACGCAGATCAGCCACTTGAGTTTGCCAACATCAAGGTAACAAATGTAAAGCCTACCAAGTAACATAAGGCTTAGCAAATAGCTAACACATACACACAATTATAAAATCCCGTATTGCTGAAAATATCGGCAATACGGGATTTTTATTTGGAATGATGCAGGAAAATAGATAATTTTGCGCATTATGGCAAGCAACGAACAACGCACACACCGTCCCCGCGCGCCCTGGCACGACTACAAGACCCGCGGAATATACCTCATCACAATAGTGGTGAGAAACAGGGAACGTATCCTCGGCGAGCTGAATATGGACGCCAAGAATCCCGCCGTAATCCTTAGCGAAACCGGCAAGGCCGTAGAGCGCGAATGGAAAAAGACCGTAGCCATCCAGGCCCTCAACGGCCGCAAGATAAAGCTCCTGCATTACCAAGTAATGCCAGACCATTTCCACGGGATAGTGTTTGTGGAGGAGGATATGGATGTGAGTGTGGGAAGTATTATAAACAAATACAAGAATGCATGCACACGAGAATGGAGGCTGGCAGTAGCCAAGGAAATGCAAGAGGAGGCAGACCGGGGCTTGTCCCCGGGTTTGACCCGCGGGTCAAACCCAGAACCAAACCCAACAAGCACCACAACACCCAAGACCACCTCCGTGAACTCTGGAGATGCCTACAAAAATACCATGATACCAGATATTATACTGGATACAATAACACCTGAGGACTGGGAGAAATACAGAAAGATAAACCATGTGAGCGTAAATAAGCGCCCAGCCATATACTCCACCCTCCCCCGCATCCTCCAGCCGCTATTTGCCGACGACTACGACGACACCATTCTCTACAAGCGCGGACAGCTGCAGCACATGATAGATTATGTGATGGATAATCCGCGGAGGGCGATTATCATGAAGCTGAACAAGGATATCTTCCAGAGGCTGCTGAAGGTGGAGATTAATGGGCGGATATATGGCGCGTTTGGCAATATGTTTCTGCTGAAATGGCCCCACAAGGTGGCGGTATGGTTTCACAGGCATGAGCAGAGTCCCGAAAACCTGCGTCTGCCGATGGGACACCGCATCAAATATGAAAGCACAGAGCAATTCGCCAAGGAGCGCGAGGAGCTCAACGAGATGGCCAATGAGGGCTCTGCCATTGTAACCGCCGGCATCAGCAAGGGCGAGCAGATCATCAAGAAGGACTGTTTCGAGAATGGATACCGGATGATTCACATACAGAAGGAGCCCATCACCGATTTCTGGAAACCGGAGAAACTGCGTTTCGAGATTTGCGGAAGCGGGAAACTGCTGATACTGGCCCCGCTGGATATCGAGGCGATGCCCGATGTAAACGGCGTGAAATCCAGCGAGAAATACTCACAGTTTCACAATCTGAACACCATAGCACAGGAGATTGCCGAATTTCACGGAACTGCCTATATTAAGCGCCATTAGCTGATATAAAACAAAAAAATCCGCCAGTCTGCTGCAACGGCCGACTGGCGGATTCTGTATTATATATCGCCATTAGCTGACAAAAAACTAATGACGCGTGATGTTAGAGATTGGCAACCTTCTTGCCCCAGAATGTGCAGGTATTCAGCTTGTGGAAACCGGCAAATACCACAGAGACATTGCCCTTCTCCCAATCGAGCTCGCGCTCGGCGCAGAGAATCATGGTCTCGAGCTTGTTGCCGCTGCCTGGGAATTTGCCACCTTCTGCGGTAGAGGTCAGCTTGATGTACTTGGTCTCGGGATCAAACTCCCATGTACCCTGCATATCGGCGGCGCCCTCCAGAGAATAAGTATGGTCGGCCTTGAAAATCAGGTTCTTGGCGTATGGCTCGTTCTGCTTGCCCAAATTGTAACCCATTACGATAAACTCGTATTCACCCATGATATCCTGCTCGGTGAGAGCTGCGTTGTTTTCCTTCTCTACAGCGGCGTAACGCTCAGGAAGTGCAATTGGCCAAAGGTCGTTGAGGTCCTCGCCGGTGGCTGGACACCAAACCAGCTTGCGGACACCACCCATCATAAGGGCGTTGGAGTAAGGATTGCCACCTACATTTACTGGGAAACGCTGCTGCGACATATACATCCACTCCTTGGTGGCCTCGTTCTGGAATACACAGCAGTGGGCAATGCCTACCCAGCCGTAGCCGTCGCGGAACTTGTATGGATGGGTAACGATAGGATAAACGTTCTTGGCCTCGGCGCCGGCGGTGAAGTTGGCGCCACGTGATGTATAGTAAGGACCCTCGATATTCTGGGCTCTTACCACACGTGTATTGTATGGAACATCGAGACCGTCCCAGGCCATGAAGAGGTAATAGTAACCGTCCTTGTAGATAATCTCAGGTGCCTCAGATGCCTGCCAGCGTGAGAGTCCGCGGGTGGCGATGCGCTTGCCGTAACGCTTCTGAAGCTCCTCGGCATTAGCGGCGTATGGCTCGCCGAGACCCTTCTCAGGATCCATATTTACAGGCTTTCCGCTCTTTGGATCTATCTCCATGAGAGCAAAACCAGAATGCCATGAACCATAGATGAGGTAATGCTTGCCCTCGGGAGTCTCTATGTAGGTAGGGTCGATGGCGTTGTAGAAATAATAGGCATCCCAGTTGTTCTGACTAGGACGCTTGTAATTGAGTCCCCTGTCGGAAGCAGATGATGTCACGAAACCCTTGTCGACCCATGCAGAAGGACCGCCCTCGGGATTTGTGGTCTCGCACATACCTATGAGAGCGCGCTCTGTCCAGGTGCCGTCGAATGGAGTGCCAGGCTTGCCACCCGAACCTATAAAGTTGTCGGCGCCAATGGCGTAATACATACGGATAACATCCACGCCGTCCACATTCACCTTGCGGACTACAGGAGCCCAGAAGAGCCAGTTGTAGTCGCTGGACTTCAGGTCGGCCTTCAGGCCCATGCGTGCGCGCACTGCATTCAGGGTATCAAGCGCCCACTTGGGAGGCTCGTTGAAAGGTCCGTTGACATACTCCCACGAAACGAGGTCGTAGCTGCGCTTGCCGGGATAGTGGCGGCCGTTGGTATTCTTCTCGTGCTCGTTGCCGTAAGATGCGTCGGTAGCCCACATATAATACATACCATGGTAATATACCACCGATGGATCGTGCACATTGGCGAGGTTCCACTTGTCCCTCTGGTTCCATCCGGCGATACCGGCGTAGTTGTCAGGATAAGTCTTGTTGGGGACAAAGAAACCCTCGGTGGGCTTCAGGAGCTTGGATACATCGATGGTGCTGTTCAGCGCCTCCTTCTCCTTGTCGGTAAGCTTGGAATACTCGCTGTCGCCGTTCGGGATCTGTCCCTTGCTTGGAGTATCGGGAAGCTCGGGATTTTCGTCCTTGCACGATGCGAAAAACGACATAGTGGCCAGTGCAACAGCCGGAATCAATAATTGTCTTGCTTTCATTATTCTATACAGTTTAAAGGTTATCAAATCATGGTGCTAATTTATCAGAAAAAAACGATAGGGCTGGTATAAAAATGAAAACAAAAGGTGGATTTTTGATTATTATGAGGTGTACTAATACAAAAAAACAACCTCCCGAATGCCTTTTGGGGCTATTCTGGAGGTTGTCTGGTGTTTATATATCAGCTAATGGCGATTTATATTATATCAGCTAATGGCGTGATAAATAAATCCTGTATCAGCTAATGGCGCAATAACATTAGAGCTCTACTACTGGGTGAACTGGGAAGTCAGGAGTATTAGCTGTGTTGTTGTTGGCTGAGTTGCCGGTCATGTTGGAGTTGGCATCGATGATACCCTGGTAGATTGGCAAGTACTCGTGGCCAGGATTCCAAGTCTTGAAAGAAGAGATGTATGAATCATCAGCATCCTTGTTCTCGGTGATTACTTCCTTGTTGCACTGAGTATTGTCCTTCTTGGCAGTACCATGGAGGGTAATCTGATCGAAACGGCCCTTGTCGTAGAAGAAGCCCCAACGGATGAGGTCGACACCACGGCCAAACTCGCAGCCAAGCTCCTTAGGACGCTCTACGTTGGCTATCTGCTCAAAGAGCTTGTCCTTGGTATCGAACTTGCTGGCATCGAGGTCCTTGAGGGCGGCGCGGTTACGTACCTTGTTGATGTAGCCGAAAGCCTTGGCAGTAGGTCCGTTGATCTCGTTCTCACACTCAGCGGCGAGCAGGAGAACATCAGCGAGACGGATGATGCGGAGGTTGATACCGCAGCGGAGACCGGCGATGATCTTGTCGTAGAGACCGGTACGCATGTTACCGTTCTTGCAGATAGGAATACCGCCATTACCACCATTGGTATATACGTGGTCGTCGGTGATTACCTGCTGATACATCTCGTTCTTACGTGGGTCGCCGTTAGGATAAGCGGC
>JAZUEG010000049.1:0-4840 GCA_045640025.1 Bacteroidales bacterium | reverse complement strand
ATTCCAACGCCTTATCCTGCAATGACTTGTAGTCGTCCTTTGAGACAAATTCCAATGCCTTGGAAATGTCGAGTGTCAAATCTTTCATTATTATTGCAAATTTTTAGTAATGGTTTATTATGCCCCAAAAATAGAAATTATTTTTGAGACTGCAAGAAAAAAAGACAGGAAAAATTTATCCCATCAACTCTCAGCCTCTTTTGGGGAATCATCATTAGCCACAGACCCCTTGTTTCCTGGAATGCACAATCCTATAAACATACCGCCCAAGCCTCCTGCAAGCCCTAACAGGATACTTAATGAGATATGCCAAACCATATCCAGATCGTTCACAAAAATATATACAATATATGACACCCACGCCAAAAACGCCCCCCAAATAAATGGCTCTATATTGAAATATGTCCAGAGGCCTCCCAACAATAGACATATCAGGCCCAAAATCCAAAGGGACGTCCAATCAACTTCTGTCTCCTCCTCTTCCTCAGCAACCTCATACGCTATTTTCTCGCGCTGGGCAAAAACTGGTTCGGCGTCAGGGTTGAAGTCATTTTTTACATACTTTTCCATATATTCCTTGGCATCGCTTCCCTCAAGGAGAATGCTGTCGGAAACAA
Organism: Bacteroidales bacterium; assembly: GCA_045640025.1. GTDB lineage: Bacteria > Bacteroidota > Bacteroidia > Bacteroidales > UBA3824 > UBA3824. Next base: position 4,223 of record JAZUEG010000049.1, on the reverse strand, counting down.
GAACCTTAGGGCTCTCATACTGAGCCAATTCCTCTTCCGTCGGATGGGCTATCAATATATTGTACAACTCAGGGCGGGCAATGGCAAATGACAATATCACCTTCTCCGACAATATATGCTCGGGGTTACGAAGATGGCCATCCTCGTTTTTATCAAAATTATGATAGATGAAATCATCCTCAGCAATGCCGTATGTTGGGTAGGCGATATCAGCCACAAATCTCGTCACCTTTTTTTGATTGGATCTAATTCTATTTCCATGATTGATAGTAGTATGCCAGTAATTACGGTTACTAACGTATGCAACAGTATGAACCTCGCCCTCGCTCTCGAAGATTTGCTCATTGATGACAACTCCAATAATTACGCCACCTATCAGGTAAAAAATCACTAAACACGCCAAGATGGTGGCTCCCAGTTCCTTCAAAAAGAAACCTGCAAGAAGTATCCACACGAACATGACCGCTACGCCTGTTCCAATGTAGTCGATACCCCAAAGCCAACCTGTAAAATACATCATGGCTATGGATAAAATCAGCATCAAAAGTATTATCATTTTTATATAGATTTAGTTATTTTTTTCCCTAACGTCCCTAACAATCCACCAGCCAAACATCGCGTGAACCAGGCTCATAAGCGGGCTTATCAGGTTGAAGAAGCAGAATGGCAGATACGTGAGCGTCGGCACTCCGAGAACGGTGCTCTGAGTCATTCCGCAAGTGTTCCAGGGTATCAGTACCGAGGTTACAGTGGCGCTGTCCTCGCTTGTGCGCGACAGCAGACGGCTCTCGTAGCCCTGTTTCTGATATTCGTCCTTAAACATGTTGGCAGTCATGATGATAGAGATATACTGGTCGCCAGTGGCCATATTGAGGGTGAGTCCGCTTATTATGGATGAGAACACCAATCCTACGCGTGTCCTGACCAGTCGGCTGAAAATCGCCACAAGGAAACTGCGCAACATTCCGCTCTCCTGCATTGCCGCGCCGAAAGCCAACGCACATATTATCAGCCAGATAGTGCTGAGCATTCCAGCCATTCCAGAGGTTCCGACAAGTTTCGTGAGAAGTTCGTTGCCGGCGTCGATGCTTGTGGAACCGAAAATCGTTGTCATCACTCCCTTGAAAATCCCTGACGCATCACTTCCGCCTCCAATCATTGCCACGATATCGGCCTGAATGATAATGGCCATAATGGAGGCGCAGATAGCTGATACAAACAGAACTACCAACGCTGGCGCCTTCTTGTATATCAGCACTCCCGTAATCACAGGCACAATGAGAGTTAGGAGTGATATATTGAAGGTGTTGTCCAAGGCGCTGAGATAGACCTCGGTATCGTCGTTTGCCTGAACATCATTCATAAGACCAGCCACCAGAAATATCAGCAACGCTATCGAGATACTCGGGATTGTGGTGTACATCATATATCTGATATGCTGAAAGATAGGTGTGCCGCTCACCGACGAGGCCAGCACAGTGGTATCGCTGAGGGGTGATATCTTGTCGCCGAAATACGCTCCCGAGATAATGGCACCCGCTATCCAGCCGTCGCTGAATCCCTCGGCCTTTCCAATACCCAGCAGTGCAATTCCTATGGTGGCTATGGTGGTCCACGACGAGCCCGTAAGCACTGCCACCAATCCGCTGATAACGCACGCCGCAAGCAGGAAAATCTTGGGTGATATTATCTGGATTCCATAATATATAAGTGTGGGCACCACGCCGGATATCATCCACGTGCCCGACATTGCGCCTATCATCAGCAGTATGAAAATGGAAACCGCCATCTCCGACATTGTTTTCACGATGGCCTGCTCGAAACGCTTCCACTCCATTTTATATACAAAAATTCCCAAAGCGATGCAGACTCCAGTAGCCAACAGCAGAGATACTTGCGAGGCTCCATCCAAAGCATCACTTCCAAAATTCATCAGCACGCAAAACAGCATGGCTATCAGCACCAGAAACGGCACCGCACTCACCCACGCATTAGGTTTTCTATCTTCCATTTTTAGAAAAAAAATCTGTATAATCTGTGTAATCTGTGCGAAAATTTTTAATTTTGTGCGAAAATATAAAAATTACATCAAATGACAAAACAGGATTTAAGGATAATATATATGGGAACCCCAGATTTTGCGGTGGGTCCCTTGAAGACACTGGTTGACAATGGGTTCAACGTGGTGGCAGTTGTTACAGGAATGGACAAGCCTCAGGGCCGTGGACGCAAGATTCAGCCCACTCCAGTAAAGGAATTCGCCGTGGAGCACAACATTCCCGTACTTCAGCCAGAGAAGCTCAAGAACCCTGAGTTCGTTGAGGAGTTGAGATCATACAAGGCAGACCTCCAGGTAGTTGTGGCATTCAGAATGCTTCCCGAAGTGGTTTGGGATATGCCTAAAATGGGCACTTTCAACCTCCACGCAGCACTTCTTCCACAATACCGAGGCGCCGCTCCATTGAACTGGGCGGTAATCAACGGCGAGAAGAAGACCGGCGTAACAACCTTTATGCTCGACAAGGACATCGACACCGGCAAGATTATGCTTCAGAAAGAGGTAGAGATAGAGGACAACGACACAGTAGGCACCGTCCACGACAAGCTGATGCTCGTTGGTCAGGATTTGGTGGTTGAGACCGTGGAGAAACTCATAGAGGGAAATATGACATTCATCGACCAGGACAGCCTCATCAGCAAAGAAACAGTCTTGAAACACGCTCCAAAGATCTTCAAGGAGGATTGCAGAATCAACTTTGAGAACGACGGCGATACAATCCGCAACCTTATTCGCGGACTCAGCCCCTACCCTGCCGCCTTCACAACAATCAACGTTAAGGGCAAGGAAATGGGTCTGAAAGTGTTCGAATGTGAGGTCGAGAAATGCGAAAATCACGAGATTCCAGGCAAATTAATCACCGACAACAAGAAATTTGCAAAAATCTCTTGCAAAAATGGCTACATTTATCTCACTGACGTTCAGCTGGAAGGCAAGAAAAGAATGAAAATAATTGAATTTTTACGCGGAATTAATTTGGAGAATTAAAAAATAGTATTTAACTTTGCATCGTCAAAGAAAGGGAAACACGCCCCGAAACTGACGATGCTAATTCAAAAAATGATGGTCCTATCTTCTAACGGTTAGGAAACAAGATTCTCAATCTTGGAATTGGAGTTCGATTCTCCATGGGACTACAAGTGAAAGTTGAAAGTTAAAAGAGTTAAGTTTAAAGACTTCAAACTTAAATTAATACTTTAAACTTTCAACATTAAACTTTAAACTAAAAAAATGGTCCTATCTTCTAACGGTTAGGAAACAAGATTCTCAATCTTGGAATTGGAGTTCGATTCTCCATGGGACTACTTAAAAGCGAAACGTCTTGACAAGAAATTGTTGAGACGTTTTTCGTATTTATCTAATTATCTTAACCAAAATCCATTATGAAAAAGATTCTATTTTCAGCGCTGATGGCCGCAATGGTGTTTGCAGGATCAGAGTCGTCAGCCCAAACTCCCAAAGTTCTGAAACCCACCAATGTAGAGCGTCACGATTTTGCCAAGGAAAACCAAAAATTCGAGGCCGACCAGAAGCGTTTCGAACAATTGGTGGCTCAGGGTGTCGATTACGAAAACATTCCCGAAGAACTCCAATATCTCATGGACCCAGACGGTAGCGTAGGACCATACGTGACGGTGGGCGACGGTTGCAGTTGGTATTGCGGAGGCGGTCCAAGCAAGATAACGGCGTCGAGCCAGCTTGCTCCTCAGGGCAAATACACCTACGAGGCCAAGTGTGCACACGATTTCTCACTGCGCACTCCATGGTGCGAGGGCGTGGACGGAAACGGTGTTGGAGAATGGCTTCTCTACGATTTCGAAGAGCAGTTTGCACGAATCACAACAATTTACATAGCCAACGGCTTTGTGCTCAACAATGCCACGTATCAGAACAATGCCCGCGCCAAGAAAATCCGCCTCGACTACAACGGCAAGCCTTACGCAATCCTTGAACTCGAGGACGTAATGGGCATCCAGAGTTTCGAGGTAAAACCGCTCGGGTCAGGCCCTGAAAAAGAGAAACCCTTCTCGCTGAAATTCACGATATTGGAGGTTTATCCAGGAGCCAAATATCAGGATCTCTGCATATCTGAGATATGGTTCAGCGGTCTCGACGTCCACTGTTTCCCCGCTGGCACCATGGTCACGATGGCCAACGGCAACAA
>JAZUEG010000048.1:0-8840 GCA_045640025.1 Bacteroidales bacterium | reverse complement strand
CCTCTAAGATCGTAGTTGTGGCTGAAAGGAAGCACGTAATTAACCTTGACATCCCAGAGCATGAAGTTGTTCTTGTAGATCTCGCATCCTACAGATGGAGATAAGTAAATGGTTTTCAAGGTCTTTTTCTCCGAAGTATATGCCGAGAAACCAATATTGTAGCCGGAGTAAACATTCAGGAACCTGCGACCGCCACGACCCATGTGTCTCGAATAGAAATCCTGACCATAGCTGAAGTTGAAGATGTCCTTGTAGCTGGAAGAATCGGCTACGTTGTCGGCCTTGAATACGCCCACGGTAACGTGCGACTTGCCCTGAGTGAACACATACTTGATGTTGTAGCCATTGTAGCTGTCGGCGGCGAGACCCGGCTTGGGATTCTCGGGGCGGAAGATGCTGTACTCGAAACCAGGCATATTCACAAACTTGACTCTGCGGCCGTTCTTGGGAGTTGTCATCTCACGTTTCAGGATCACAGTAAGTGATATTTTACCAATACTGGCCTCAAGACTCTTGATATTATTCTCAGAAATCCTGATTCTTTCTCTGTCATCCTTATTGGAATTAACAAGCCTGTCGCGTTTGTAACTGTCTTTCAAAGTATCCAAAACCAACTCACGCTCACGGATGGCGCTTTTCCAATCCATAATCTTGTCAAGGAGCGCCTGCTTCTCCTCGGATACATATACGGTAACCTCCTTCAGGCTGATATCCTGGCACTTCCACTCCGTCATCAAGTTTCTCAGCTGCTGGTATTTCTCTGCGGTGAAATCAACCTCGCACTCTATCTCCCAGAAATCCTTGGTCTTCTTGATAAGAGCCAACGAATTCCTGTCCACGAAATCCTCAAACATAGGCTCAATCTTGTCGAAATAAGGGGTAAACGACTCATACCTTACCTTCAGGAATGTACTGTCGCTCTTCTGCTGGGCCATAACATTTCCCATAGACAATGCCAATGCGGCGACAAACATAAGCATTACTTTTCTGAATAACTGTTTCATGATATTGATGTGTTTAATTTATAAATGAATGATCCTGCTTTTATAGTCGGAATCATGAATGGGAAATGAAGAAAAATTTTAAAACAAAAGCCAAACACCATAGTAAAAATTCGCCAAATGCCATAGTAGAAATGCGCCAAACGCCATAGCAGAAATGCGCCAAACGCCACAGTGGAAAATAGCTAATATCTTGATTATATGAAAATTGAATACATAAAAAAAAATCTTCAAAAATGAGATTATTTTTTGAATAAAAATGACTATATTTGCATAAGAAAAAATTACAAAAAAAATGGGTGAATACAAAGATAGAATAGTAGATAACATACTTGCCGATTTATTGGAAAGTATGGGCGCAGTATTGATAGAAGGTCCCAAATATTGCGGGAAAACCACAACTGCCAGTCAAAAAGCAAAAAGCATTTTATATATGGCAGATCCTGAAAAAAAGGGACAGAATCTTCAGTTAGCTAATACAAACATTAAACGTCTGCTTGACGGAAAAACACCCAGACTTATAGACGAATGGCAAATAGCTCCTAAAATATGGGATGCCGTAAGATTCGAGGTTGACCAGCGTGGCGAGGAAGGGCAATTCATGCTAACAGGTTCTGCTGTGCCGCCATCCACCGACGAAATCACACACACAGGCACAGGACGCATTGCAAGGCTTACTATGCGCACAATGTCACTCTTCGAATCAGGAGAATCGAACGGAAGCATCAGCCTGAGGACTCTTTTCAGGAATCCGAACACAGAAATCAACGGAACATCAAACATAGACATAGACCAACTTGCTTTTCTGATTTGCAGAGGGGGATGGCCACAAGCCACAACCAAGAAATCTCAGAAAGCCGCTCTTATACAAGGAATTGAATATTACAAATCCATAGTGAATTCCGACATTTCGAGAGTTGACAACATAGCAAGAGATCCCGAAAGGACAAAACTATTGCTGCGATCGTACGCAAGACTTCAAGGCGGACAATCCTCGACAGGAACCATACTTGCCGATATGCAAAACAACGACAAAAACGGACTCAGCGAAAACACTATCAGCGAGTATATCAAGGCTCTCAAAAAGATTTTCGTAATAGAGGACACTCCGGCGTGGAATCCTAATCTGAGGTCTAAGACAGCCATCCGTTCAAGCGAGACAAGATATTTTGCAGATCCTTCCATAGCCACAGCCGCTCTCGGTCTCGGTCCAGAGGATTTATTGGACGACCTTGAGACATTCGGTCTTTTTTTCGAGACATTGTGTATGAGAGACTTGAGAGTTTACGCCGAGGCTATCGACGGCAATGTCTATCATTACCGCGACAAAAACGGTCTTGAATGTGATGCAGTTGTTCACCTTAGAAACGGCAAATACGGTCTCATAGAAATAAAACTCGGTGGCGACAAGCTGATATCAGAAGGTGCTGCAACACTCAAAAAACTGAGAGACAAAATCGACACCGACAAGATGAAACAGCCATCATTCCTCATGGTGCTCACCGGCAATGGAGACATTGCCTACCGAAGAGATGACGGCATATTGGTGGTTCCCATCGGAAGCCTCAGGGAATAATCACCACGGATTTCCGAACCTCTCATCGTTAACAAACGCCGTATCGGAGAGCGTCAGCAGAAACGCCTTCAAATCCGCCAAATCATCTTTGGTGAGGTGCATTCCGCCGTGGTTGGCGTTTATGGATAGAGGGTCGATGTAGGGCGAGCGCTTGAGGCCGTTGTTGTAGAATTCCAGAACCTCGTCGAGGGTCTTGAAACGGCCGTCGTGCATGTATGGACCTGTGAACTCGATGTTTCGGAGAGTGGGCACACGGTATTTGCCCTTGTCCATGGGATTTCCCGTAACCGAGAAACGGTCTTTCTGACCATCGAAATCGATGTCCTTGGCATTGTTCATAAACTGATTTGTGGTCCAGAGCGGAAGCGCGGGACTGCCGTGACAATGGAAACAGTCGGCACCCTCGGTGGTGAAAAGCATCAAGCCCCTCATCTCTGATTTTGTGAGCTGAATCTGGCCGTCCATAAACTGATCGAACCTGCTGTTGAAGGATACCAGACTCCTGACGAACTGCGCTATCGCCTTGCTGATGAGGTCGATATTGATTTCGGAAGAGCCAAATGCGCGGTAAAACATTTCACGGTATTTGGGCTCCTTCCTGATGAGGGCAACGGTCTTCTCGATGGAGCCGTTCATCTCGTGGGGCGCAAGAATCGCCATCGGGACGGTGCTCTCGATGTTGCCTTCCTGAATGCGGCCGTTCCAGAAATAGCCGGAATTGTTCCAGACAAGATTGATGAAAGGAAGCATCACGTGAGGCGTTTTCTTGCCGGAAAGGCCGACAGGACGGCCATCCTCAAATGCATCGGGACCGCACTCAAAAGCGTGCTCCTGCCTGTGACAAGTGGCGCAGCTCATTGGATTTTTAGGATCGCCGGAAAGGCGTCCATCGTAAAAGAGATAACGCCCAAGGCGAACTCCATCCACCGTCATCGGATTATTGTCAGGGATGTTCATAGAATCCGGGAAAAACGGCACGCCGATATCATAAGGCACTGGATTGTAGGAATATTGCGGTGGCGCAGTATGGCACGACGTCATTATAAGAAAGGAAGTCGCTACGCTCAAAATCATCAAAAAATCTACAAAAAATCTTCTCATCTAAACGCCCTCCTCAAATTCTCACAAAACATACCCATCGCCGCCTGATTGTTCATGATTCCGCGGTAATCGGAGAACAGCGCCTTGTTTGGGAAATCGAAAATGGAGCTGATGTCGAGATTTATAACCGCATTGCCATCAGAATCCCTTACAACAGGAATCCTGACCTCAAAGGCGTTCTCGATATACGAAACCGGCTCGCCATCAGCTCCATATACCTGACCGCGGCCAATGTGGCAGTTGAAGACATTTATTTGGTTATCAGCTGATATATAACGTATGTTGGTCTTCATGTAATGATATCCGCCGCCAAGATAGTCGGGCCAGAACATGAGATTCTCAGGCGGATTGCGGAAGCGGTAACTGCGGTTGTCCAGCGAATCGAGACCAAACGTAAATATCAGCGTATCAGCGTTGTCCAAGTTGAAATCCTCCGACGGTTTCCAAATCAATGTTTTCGGAATCTCCACATCCACGTAATGATAAGAATCCGGATATTCCGACACTGTACCGTTATTGCACATCAGGCTGATATTGCTGACAAAATACTGAACCTGGCAAACCTGATAGCTGAGTCCGCGCGCCGATGTATAACAAAAATCATTCAGCACCAACGGTTTACCATCGGCGCTGAATGAAAATGCGATCTTGTGCTGAGCCCCAGAAAAAAAGGGCGTTAGCAACAAAAAAAATAATAAGATTTTCTTCATAATTCGGATTTCGTAATTCGTAATTACTAAGCCAGCTCCATTCCTTTCTTGATTTTTGCAACGGCCTCATCGCCGGCGAGGGCCTGGGCCAATACTATGCCGAAATCCTGCGAGTGGCCTGCTCCGATGGCGGTGTAGAGGTTGCCGTCGTGCTCGATGGGGCGGCCGGTGCGGTTGTATTTCTCGCTCATCTCGGCGGCGCAGCATGAGTGAGATGTTACGGTTTTGCCGCAGGCGATGGCGTTTTTCAGGAGCACGGTTGGAGCTCCGCAGATGGCGGCGAGGATTTTTCCGCTCTCGTAATGTGCCTTGGCCACTGCGCCCACCTTGGGATCGTTGCCGAGGTTCTCGTAGCCGGGATAGCCGCCGGGAAGGTAGATGAGGTCGGCTGACTGGAAATCGGCCTCGTCCCAGAGGAGGTCGGCCTGAACTGTAACCTTATTGGAAGCTGATACGGTTTTGCTGCCGGAGATTGATACTGTCTTAACGTCGATTCCGCCGCGGCAGAATACGTCGTATGGTGCAAGGGCCTCGATTACCTCGAAGCCGTCGGCTAATAGGATAAGTGCTTTTTTCATATTTTTTGATTGGTTTGTGTGTCCCCTCCCTCATAAATCCCCCAGTAAAAATATGAACTTCGTTCATATTATGTACTGGGGGTTATAGATGCTTTGTCCCCGTTGGGGACACTTGTTCATTGTTAATTATTAATTATTAATTATTAATTATTAATTGTTAATTGTTCATTATTAATTATCAGAGTCCGGAGTAGCGCTTGGCTACTTCGGTGATGTGGTCCTCGCCTACTACTTTCTGTACTATGCGGTTCTTGTCGTCGATTACGTACATTATCGGGGTGGAAACCACGTAGTAATACTGGCGGTAATAGGATTTTTCGTCGGTGTCGCAGACATCGAGCCAGGGGAAATTTTTCTTTTCGGTGTTCTGGCGGAGGTATTTGATGTCGTGCTTGTCGTTGTTGACAGATATTACCACAACACCGTTTTTCACGAGGCCGTCGTAATAGTATTTGAGGGCGTTTTCGGCGCTGTCGCAGTGGCCGCAGCCGTTGCTCCAGAAGAGCAGGAACATTATCTCGTGATTGATCTGGAGAACATCCACGCTGTCGCCGGTCATGGTCTTGGCCATGCGGATATCACGGGCGTCGCTGCCGGGGATGGATGCGGCGTAGATGTCGCGCTGTTCCTGTATCATTTTGCGGTTTTCAGCTGATATGTTGACATCCGGCGCCAGAAAATACTTGTCGGCCAGGTGAACGAACACCTCGTTGATTCCCAGCTTGAAGAATGTGCGGTAAAAGTTGAGCATGTACGCCGTCACGTAATGGTATACATCCTCGCTGGCCTTGGTCTTGTCGATGAAGGCGTCGTTCTTGCGGATAATCTCGTAGGCGCTGGCGTTGGCGTTCAGATAGTGTGCTATCTGCGCGCGGATTACATTGTAGAAAAACGGCGTGCGTATAAGTCCTTTCTGCCCGAAGTTTACGTAATCGGTCATCTTCTCGAATCCGAAGTTTCGGGCGTTCATGCAGTTGAGCATGTCGGCGAGAAATGTGTTTGGATTCTCGGCCACGGTGTTGCGCCAGGCGTCCTCTACCTTGATGTCGATTTTGGACAGCTCGATGTCGATTTTTGCTGTATCAGCTGATACATTTTTTCTGGCGGAATCCAGCTCGGCGCGCTTGGTGATAAGCTCGGTCATCAGGCGCTGATAGTCGTAGAATTTGGAATTGAGGTCGCTGCCGGTTATCTTCATGGTTTTCTGGATGTTGGCCACGTCGCACTTGCCTTGGAAATTCTGGTTGAGGTCGTCTATCAGCAGCTCGAATGTCACCTTTGAGCTGTCGAGGATTACGGAGTAGATGCCGGGATATAGCGGATGGTCGCCCTTGAATGTGACTGTGTTTCCGCTCTGCGAGGCCGAATCTACGGCGAGGTACTGCTTGTCCTCGTAGAAGTAGGTGAGCCGCACTTTCTGAGGGAAGTAGTGCTGGAACTTGAAGCTGATGTTGTAGCCGGACTGGGCATACGACAATATCGCCATCAGCTGAAATAATATAACTGAAAATATGTATTTCCTCATAATATCGATATATAATACAAGAGCGCCTTTGTCAAAATAGATGGTTGATAAAAGCGCTCTTTAATAAAAGTTATCGGTAAGTAATTGTGTGTCAATCGCCTTCGTGCTCTTCGAGATACTGTATCAGCTCATACATCTGCCGGTACGACACCCGCTTGGCTATTATCTCGTTGTTCTTGTTGAGCAGGTAGAATGTAGGTGTGGAGTTCACATCGAAATTGTCGCGGTACTGGTCGAATGGGTTGAACATATTGTGCCATCCGCTGTAATAGAACTGTTTCTCTATCACGTAATCGAACCACTTGTTGATGTGGCGGTGGAGGTCCTGGAGATTGTCGACGCTCTTGTTCATGTATATGGCGAACACCTTGCAATCCACCTTGCTGAGTGTGTCGCGGTAAAAATCGAAGAGCTTGGGCATCTCCTCCTTGCAGTGGCTGCAGTCGGGCTCCCAGAATACCACCATCTTGTATTTGGCAGGTATCTGATGCACAGAGTGATACTGCTTGCCGAAAGAGTTTACGAGATTGTCGAGGATGCGGACCACGTCGTTTCGGCGTGCCTCAAAATCGCCCTTGGTCTTCTCCTCTATCGGCTTGGCATCGTCTCTCATCTTGTCGACAGCGGGGCGCAGGGCGTTGATTCCGGCGTCGGTATTGGGCATCATCTTCATCTGGATGTCGCGTGATACATTGCCCACAAGGCAGTTGGCCTTCTTGTCGATCTTTTTCTTGAGCTGTGTCTTGAAAGAGTCGGTGTCCCACTTGGCGTCTTTGCAGTATATCTCGGCTAATGACACATACACGTTTTCGGCGTACATGTTCTCGTCCTTGGCGTACTTGTTGAAGAAGTTTACGAGCATGAAACGGAAGAGCTCATCGTTTCCGCGGCTCTGGTCTATGAGCCATCTGGTCTCCTTGATGAGTGAGTCGGGCATCTGGAACACCATATTGTTGATGTACCTGTCGATCTTGGGCTGATAGATCTGTGTGCGGAGCAGACGCGCGTCTGATACCGGGAAATTGTCGAAATAGTGGGCCTTGTACCAGAAGAATCTCTCGTTCTGGTCGGTGATTTCGGCTGGCACCTGCACATCGCGTGTGGCTGTCAGGAACACCGAGAAAAACTGGTTGGGATACTCTGTTACCTGCTTGGTGTACTCATCATCCACCCTCTTGGATACGGCCTGCATCTTCTCGCGGATTTCGGCTTCCTTGGCCTCCTTGCCTTTCACCTTCTCGAGGTCCTTGTTGAGCTCCTGATATTCCTTGGATGCCTGGCCCAGCACCACCTGATAATCGTGGAAGCGCTGATTCTCAAGGCTTCCGCTTATCTTCATGTTGGCAAGGAAATCGGTGGTATCGTTCTCTATCGAGAATTTCTGACTGCCGTCTATCAGGATATCAAAATAGTTTCGGCTGGGCAGGAATATGAAGTACATACCTCCGGGAAGTTTCTCCTTGCCCTTGAATACGCCCATTCCGTTGGCATTGAGCCTTACGGTATCGTCCGGAATCAGGCGCTCGTTGAAGTGGTGGCCCAGAATCACGGTGTCGCCCTGTTTCAGGTGGTTGATTTTCACCGTAATCTCGTAGCCCTGGGCTGATGCGAGCGAAATCGACATCACCGCCATCAGCAATAATAAGAAAATCTTTTTCATTTGTCGGTTAGTTATTAATTACATTGTTTTGCAAATATAACGCTAAAACATGATACAATATTAATCCGTTAACAATATTTATGAAAAAGTCAGATACGGACACCCACAAGAATCTGGTCGTCGAGCTGAGATTCCAGAGTGCCGTCCTCCTTGGTGCGCCATACTGTCATGGTGTCTTCTATTATCTGTTTCTGCTCGTCGAAAGGCTTCTGCGAGATTTTCAGCAGAAGCTCCTTCAGCTGCTTGCTTCCGTACTTGAACTTGGTATCCTCCTTTCCGCCAAACTGGTCGGTAAGGCCGTCGGACCCCATGTAGATAACATCACCCTTCTGGATCGGGATTACAGTATTGGAGAATGGCGCGTTTTTCCTCACGTGGTATCCCACAGGCATACGGTCGCCGCGGTACTCCATCAGCTCGCCATTGCGCACAAGCCACAGCGGACGGTTGGCTCCCGAGAACTGAAGCTCCATATTCTCCATGTCGATAATGCAGAGCGCCATGTCCATGCCGTCCTGGGCGCCGGTCTGCGGACCCGACTGACGCAGGGCCGCTATAATCTTGTCCCTCAGCTCATCGAGAATGGCCGATGCCGTTACGGTGCGTCCCTCTATATCCTTCTGGGCAGCGATGTCATTCAATGTGGATACACCGAGCATACTCATGAATGCGCCCGGCACACCGTGGCC
>JAZUEG010000047.1:0-10544 GCA_045640025.1 Bacteroidales bacterium | reverse complement strand
TACTCCTGGATTCTCTGGCGACAGCAACCTCGGTTACGATACTATCTGGAACACCTTCATTACCAAGGTGATAAAGAAAGACGTTCCCAAGAATCCCAAACTCGTGAACCTTTTCGGAATCGTGCCATACCGCGATCCATTCTGGTCGGGAGCATTGGAGGAGTTGGACAGGATTCTCTCACGTTTGGGCCTGACAGTCAACACATTCCACACCAAGCACCAAGGCATAGAGGATATCAGAAACTCATCCGCCGCCGCATTAAACATAATCGTAAATCCCTGGCTCTTCAAGGGACCTGCCAAGAAGTTTGAGGACAAGTTTGGTGTAAAATCGCTCCGATTCCCAGGCATTCCCGTTGGCGCCACAGATACCAGCAAGTTTGTGCGCGCGGTAGGAGAGGCCCTCAACCTCGACAAGGCATTGGTAGAGAAGGTGATATCAGAGGAGGAAGACTATGTATATCACTATCTCTCTCAGGCAGTTGGCGTGGTAAGTTGGAAACGGTTCGCAGTTGTGGGCGATTCCAACACCGTAATCGGAATCACTCGCTACCTGGCCAACGACTACAGTTTCACTCCCGTATTGGCCATTATCTCTGAGCCCGTATTCAGCGATGAGGCCAAGGCGCTGATACAGGCTCAATTGGAGGATCTGGAATACGCCCGTCCGCCCAAGGTGATCTTCGCTGCCGACCAGTACGAGATCAATCAGGCGCTTCTCAACGAGCCCGAGGAAATCACCTTGCTTGTAGGCTCGAGCAACGACCGCGAGGTGGCCCTCGAGAAGAATATCCAGTTTATCCTCGCCTCGTTCCCGATGAACGAGCGCCTGATCTTCAACCGCACCTACGCAGGCTACCGAGGCTCCCTGACCCTCACCGAGGACCTCTACGACAATCTTTAAACATTAATTTTTACTCATATAATAGTTTTTTTTCACAGCGGATGACAGGAGACTGGCGTCCGCTTTTTGTGTGTGGTTTTTTGAAATTTAGCAATTAGAATTTAGTCTTACGAACATTACAAAAAACACACGCTTCCTATGGTTTATGTGTAAATTCTCACATTTTCCATAGGAAATGTGTGATAAATTTTTGAGATGTATTTTAGAAAGTAAAGGATTGTTGGTATTGAAAAATCTGAAGTATAAGTTAGATTTTTGAAAAATTTTTGGATTTCTAAAATATAAGTTAGATTTTTGAAATAAGAACCGCAACCAAAACTTGATATTTTTTCGGGTTTTGGTTGCGGTTCTCTATTTTGAAAAAACTCATACTTCGTATTGGATATGTATGAAACTTTTGGAAGGGATTATAAGATAGTGAAGTATGCACAGTTAGTTTGTTGGTATGGATTGGCTTTTTAATTCAGGCAATCTAATACCAATTTTGTAAAATCCCCTAAATCCGTGAATTGTGTCGCTTTGTTCAATTATTTTTTTTGTGTAATCCAAATTGCTGTTTCGATTTGGATATATTATGACACAGGGAACAAAAGGATTTTCTTTTTCCCCATATTTTAGATTGTTCAAAATCTTTACGTCTCTTGAGTATGCGCTCAGTTGCCTTATGTCGTCAAGAATATTTGCTTGAGATTCATCGTATTGAGGTTTATATTTTGTGTCCATAACAATTCTCTCGTCAAGTTTAGTAAAGTCGGCTCTGGTTTTTTCGTAGCCTGAAACTTGAAAATTGATTTGTCCTGGATATGCCTCTTCAAGTATTGACAATACATATAGTTCATACAATTTTGACATATCTATCCAAAAAGGCGGTACTGTCTTTTGGATATTTCCTGTTTTTTGAATGTTGTAGTCATAACGCCTTAATATCATTTTCGCTATAATAATCGCAATTCTATGTTCTTTAAGGAGGACATTAGAAGTTATGCGTTTTATGTCACTGATTTCAACGTTTTCAGATATGTTGGTAAAATGATTTAGTAACTTATTGATTCTTGTTTTAAGTTCATTATATCGCTTGTGTTTATTGTTTTTCTGATTTTCAACTAGGTTTTTAGTGAATAAAAGTGCTTTTTTTAAAAGACGGTTTTCTGGTATGTCTGTAGTGTATTCTTGGTATCTACAAAAGAACCTGTCATATCGTTCTTTTAAAGTGTTTGTCTTCAAGTTATTGTTAATCAGTATTCTACCTTTGATTTTTGATTTTAAGTTTTCTTCTTTTGTTATATAATCTTTCTTTAAGCCTCGTTTTGTTAACTTTTCTAATATGTTTACATATCTAATAATTAATAATGGAGTTAAAATAGAGTCTAATGTCTCACTTTCAATTTCTGGTGCATTGAAGTTGATGTCGAAGAAATTTGCTGAGTATTCATCCCTGTCAGCAAACTTTAATGCTACGCTATACATTTCCACAAAATCAATTGTAGTTATTTTGGGCGTTATAACAACTGCACATTGATTTATGGAAAGCCAATCAGCACCTATATAGTATGAGGCTTTATAATTGTTGATACCTAAATATTGTGGTGCCTGATTAATTTCTGGAGTATGAAAATCCAAATTGAATCCTTCAACATATTCTTTGTCAGAGGATTCAATTTCACAATGTTCATCAAGTTTGATTATCTTTATAGGATTTTTTTCCATTCTTCTATTTTTGAATTTAATTCATCAAAGTCAACGTTTATTATCCCGTCCTTTTGGTATTCTCTGATGAGGGGAACTATTTCGTAATCGAACTTCATTCTAATATCATCGTCCATAAAATAACTATGGCCAATCAACAAGTCTTCGATATCAAGTTCCGTCTTTTTGTCGTTAATAAAACTATGGATCTCTTCAAATAATTTTACTTGCTTAGAGTCATCTCCATATTTTTCTATTAAGACATTTTTGTCTGATTTTAATGTCAGGAACGCAAATCTTCTTCTTATAGCATAGTCTATTGTTCCTGTACTTCTGTCTGTAGTATTCATAGTTCCTATGATATACAGATTTGAGGGAACGCAGAATTTTTTCTTAGAGTATGGTAAGACTACCGAGATTGGATGATCTTCTGATTCTCGCTTGTCTGATTCCAATAGAGTAATCAATTCTCCAAATATTTTGGAAACGTTACCTCTATTTATTTCGTCTATAATCAGTACATAATTCTTTTTGGCTTCTTTTTCTATATCTCCAGTGATGATTTTGTTTATCTCATCTGTTTTGATATTGCCATTATAGTTTGGCTGACCAAAATTGTTTGAGTTGTAGAAGGCATATATTGATTGTTGACTGAAATTCTTGTCATAAATCTTTTGAACGGGGATATTCTCGCCTGTGTATAGCCATTCTACTTTTCTGAACTGACACATATCAATTGGTGCGTCGGTTTTGAACTCGTATTCACCAGTTACTTTTGCTATTGCTTTGAGTGATTTATTGCCGTTTGATATTAATATAATATCTCCAATTTTCATCCACTCTTTGAAGTAATAGATTGCCTGCGCTCCCCAAGACGAGTCTAACTTTTTATAATCTTCCCAATCCTTACATTCTGAGAAATCTTGTTTTCCGCCCCAACCAAGGCCTACATAATTGTTTTCAATGCAATAAGCGAATATCTCATTGTCATCTTTGCCTTTTTCTCCAAGTGACATTTTGAATATTCGTGTCTTGGAGAAATCTATCTTGTTTTTGGGATTGGCGGTTTGGTCAGATTTGATACCTTTTGCCTCGTCGCATATTGTTTTGAATATGCCGTCCTCTATCTTGTAGTTGACGTTATCGTTTACAAGTTCTGGCTTTAGTCCTTCTACAAAGTCTTCATAATCTAATGATTGGTGAAAAGTAGTAAATGCAATTCTCCTTTCTTCAACAAGTTTTTCGTATTCTTCCATTACCTTTTTGTGGTCGGTAAAATCGAATCCGTCTTCAACTCCACAAATTGATAATGCTATCATTGCAGTGTTGTAGGTTTTTCCTGTTCCTGGAGCACCTTGAAGAATGATGTTTTTCTTCTTCTTTAATATGTCTGTATATGTTTGCAATTTCATTGTTTTCTTTTGGTCTGTTAGTATCTGTGTATATGCTACTGCGTTTTGTATTGTAGCATTTTTTCTGTTGAAAGTTTTGAATTTGTCTATATGGGTCGGCGTGTTTACTTTCTCGTATCTATCTACCAGAAAAACTTCCTTTGCCCATTTGTTACCGTCATTATTGTCTTCAAATTTCTCAGAAAACCAGAAAGGTTTTTTGTCTTTCCAGTCATCCTTTATTTTGTCGTAATCATCTTTGTCGGCAAAATCTATTACGTGGGCGCAATAATCTGTCCAATTGTTGCTGATGTTGTAATAGGAAAATCCACCATTGAAGTCTACCAATTCTCTTAGTTGAGGTTTTACTGTACTCCATTCTGATACCTGATGTTTCCAGAAAACTCCATATCCGTAATCTTTGACTCCTTGGAAAAAATCGTTCTTCCAATCTCCAGTATCTCTATGTAGCAATCCTAAAACTTCATTTTTGTTCCAAATGCTGTTCAAACAACCATATATCAGCAAAGAACAAACTCTTGTATAATTTTGGGGGTTGCTACATTGTATGTTGTATTGACTGAAATAATCTTTCAGATCATCTTCAAAGGTATCAATAGAGTATGCTTTTTTTAATAAGTAATCAGATATTTTTCTCTTGTGATCTTCTGAATATATGCTAATGTATTTAGTTGGGTTTTCAAGATAATTGATACAATTCTTGATTGATTGGGTTATTGATGTTTTGTCTAGTTTATATTTGATTAATTGAATTATCCAGGCGTTCTGACGAATACCAGCCATAGCAATCCTTCTGTGATCTTCGTATTTGTTGTAAATGTGATAATTGCCAGCGTGTGTATCACAATATGCAACCAATGTGAATGTTTTATCTTTTACCTCGATTATGCGTTTGTCATCCGAATTTTTAAAGTCTTGATAATTCATATTAAGCAATTCTTCAGCAAACGAGGTCTCTATTTCGTAATTCTTCCAGTCGTTTAATGCTTCAACAGCCTTTTGAAAATAGAAATCCTGAGACTCTAAAACTTTCTGAATTTCAGGGTCTGATGTTAATTGTTTTTGAATATCAATGTTTGTCATTTTTTTTGTTGTGTTTGAGTCTTCGAATATATGTACTTTTTTTCTATTAGCAATGAGATTTTCAATTTTTTTTCTTCCAAATACTCAACCCAACCTCAAAATTTTTTTAGTTGTGGTTACTGTCTTTCCTTTCTCCAAACTTCACAACCCTTTTCAAAGTCGCCCGAAAAAGTGTATTCCTCCGCCCAAAAGTCGCCCGAAAAAGTGTATGCGTGGCTGGAAAAGTCGCCCGAAAAAGTGTAATTGATTATTGTAAAGTGTTGGAAATTAGTTCGAAACGTTCAATATAGATTTTTGTGATTTTTTATGCTTAAATTTTGAGACATTTGGGGATAGTAAAGTTTACAAAATTGTCGTCTATTTTCTTGGTTTAAATATAAAGCATAAGTTAGATTTTTGAAAATCCAGTGCTTTTTGTCGCCGTTGTTCGTTTATTATCTAAAATAGCGAAAATTATTATAACCGTTATTTGGTTATATTTGTTTTTGTAAATATATTTGCCTCAAAATATTAGACAATGACAAAACAAGATTATAACAGATATGCAAAAATGTACTCTGTTCCTGCGGGTGCGATTCTAAATCATCTTATCGGCCGTCAGGATAAGAGCAAGGCAGAGATTGCGCGGTTGTCGAACCTGATACCTCAACGGCTTAATGATTTGATAAATGGAACTCGAAGGTTTACTGTTGAGGTTTCTCTTAGAATAGAGAAGGTCTTGAAAATCAATTACAACGGATTTTTCTACCTTCATCAGGCTCAGCACGATATTTATGTGGCAGAAAATAGTAAGAAAGTTCAGTTTCCTAATGTTTCAGTTTTGTCGAAAACAACTTTTTGGGATACAAACGTGGATGAGATAGATTTTGAGAAATCATTCAAGTTTGTGATTTCGAGGGTTCTGGAATATGGAACTGATGAGGAATTCAATGCCATTGTCGCTTATTATGGTAAATCCAAAGTTAAAAGCGTTGCTGATGAGAGAAAATTGTTCAGAATTTATGATTTAGTGGAGAGAAGAAAAAATGAAATTGCATTATAATTCTGTTTCGGATAATTTGCTGGAAATTCTTAGGAAATCCAAACCACTTTCTTTTTGGGAATTGATTGTTATGGATATTCAAGATGAGTTGAAGAATATCAGAAACAAGAAACGAATTTGAACTGCAACCAAAACTCATTATTTTTCCCACATTTGGTTGCGGTTCTTGTTTTGGTATTAATTAACCTACTGAATAATAGTGTTATAATAAAAATACAAAAATCGTAATTTTCACAAACCTTCCTTTCTTATTCCGCTACGAACGCTGAAAAATTGGGTTCGTAGCGGATTAACGTATATGTTATTCCGCTACGAAGCGAAAAATTTTGAGTTCGTAGCGGATTATGATGATTTTTTTTGAAGGGAACCTCAACCAAAACTTAATATTTTTCTTAGTTTTGGTTGCGGTTATTGAAAGAACTGCAACCAAAACTCAATATTTTTTCGGGTTTTGGTTGCTGTTCTCTTTTTTTTGTTTATCTTTGTGATGGTAATTTTTATGTAATTCGCTATGGTTGAACTGATTGGAAGAGATAAGGAAAGAGAGGTGCTGGATCGTTGCCTTAGGTCGTCGAGGTCGGAATTTGTGATAGTTTCGGGCAGGCGACGTATTGGCAAGACGTTTCTGGTGAGCCGTCTGTATCAGGATAAGTTTGCTTTTTATTATACTGGTGGTCACAACTTGTCTAATAATGAGCAACTTGCAAGGTTTTCGGATTGTCTGAGGCGGGTTTCGGGAAGTTGTCTCGACTTGCAGATTAAGGACTGGTTTCAGGCTTTCGAACAGTTGCAGAATTATTTAGGCTCGCTGTCAGGCTCTGAGAAAAAGATTGTTTTCTTCGACGAAATGCCTTGGATAGATTCGCATAACTCCCGTTTTGTGAAGGCGCTGGAGTATTTTTGGAACTCGTGGGCCTCGCTCCGCGACGATATTATGTTTATCGCAAGCGGTTCCGCTACTTCTTGGATGAATGATAAACTTCTTGATAATCAGGGCGGTCTGCATAATAGGATAACTTGTCAGATATTCCTTGAACCCTTCACTCTTGGCGAGACCGAGGAATATCTTCAGAAAAACGGATTCTGTTGGGATCGATATATGATTTTGCAGACTTATATGATTCTGGGCGGAGTGCCGTTTTATCTGTCGTTGCTCAACAATCAGTGGAGTCTTCCAAAAAATATTGATGAACTCTGTTTCTCTAAAAACGGCCTTCTCAGCAGGGAATTTGATGAGTTGTATAACGCCTTGTTTACCAATGCCGACAAGTATATTACCATAGTTAAAACTTTAAGCAAATATGAAATGGGTCTTACCCGAACTGATATCGTGAATAAGACCAAGATTCAGGGAAGCACTTTGACAAGAATGTTGAACAATCTTGAGAAATGCGGTTTCATTATCAACTACACTCAGTTTGGCAAGAATTCCAAGGACGCGGTTTTCAGGCTTTCGGATTTTTATACTTTGTTTTATTTCAGATTCATACAGCCAAACTACAAGGAGGCTGATTTCTGGCAGAAAAATATCAACCGTCCTGCCATAAACACCTGGCAAGGCCTTACTTTCGAGTTGATTTGTCTATTGCATTTGGATCAGATAAAGAAGGCTCTCGGATTGTCCATAATATCCACAAAATCAACCACCTGCCTTACCAAGGACCTTCAGATTGATTTGGTGATAGAGCGGGCCGACAGATACGTGAATCTCTGCGAGATGAAATTCTCCACCGACAAGTTTACGATTACCCGCGACTATGCCGACAAAATCCGTGAGCGCACAGCCCTTTTCCGCGAGAAACTGAAGCGCAAAATGGTTCTTCTGAACACGTTTGTAACCACTTACGGCGTTTTGAGGAACAGCAATTATTCGGTTTGCAACAGCGAGATTACAATGGATAGGTTGTTTGAATAGAATTTTTTCTTACTTTTGCGTTCGCAAATTAAAAAAACACAAGAAATCAATGGACAGACAACAGCAAATAGTACGCACTGGGTATCTGGGGATTGCGACCAATGCGGTGGTGGCTTCGGGTAAGGCGATTGTGGGATTGGTGTCGGGATCTATGGCTATCGTGCTCGACGCGGTGAATAATCTTACTGACGCCCTCTCGTCGGTGATTACGATTATCGGTGTGAAACTCGCTGGCCGTCCCGCCGACGACAAGCACCCTTTCGGATATGGCAGAATCGAGTATTTCACGGCCGTGATTATTTCCGCTATGGTTTTGGTGGCGGGCGGTACGTCGCTCGTGGAGAGTATCAAAGGTATCATAAATCCCGAGTTGCCTGAGTATTCCGTTGTGGGACTGTGCATTATCGGCGTTACGGTGGCTGTAAAGTTCTTCCTCGGACTCTACACCAAGCGCAAGGGCAAGGAACTTAGTAGCGACGCGCTGATTTCGTCTGGCGCCGATTCTATGTTCGACAGCATTATCTCGATTGCCACGATAGTTTCCGCTGTCGTTTATTTCGTTACTGACTATTCTATCGACTGTTGGGTGGCCTGCGTTATCTCGTGCCTTATCATAAAGGCTGGTATCGAAATGCTTTTGTCGCCTATCAACGAACTTATCGGTGTGAGGAGCGATCCCGAACTTACTTCGGCTATCAAGGCCAAAGTGCGTGAGATAGAGGGAGTTAATGGCGTTTTTGACGTTATCCTCCACGACTACGGTCCCGAGCAGAAGATTGGCGCGCTTCACGTGGAGGTGGATGACAGCGTATCAGCCTCCGACCTCCACAGACTTACAAGGATTATCCAACGTGCTGTTATCAAGGAGTTTGGAATTTTCTTCACCGTGGGATTCTATGCTCATCACGGCGCTGATACCGAGCAGGCCAGGGTGGAGGCTGATATCCGCGGTTATGTTATGGGGATCGACGGCGTAATCGGTATGCACGGCTTCTATATCAGCCACTTAGACAAAATGCTCTCGTTCGATATCGTTTACTCGTTCAAGGTTTCCCAGCCGATAAGCCTCCGCGCCAAGGTGGTGGAATGGCTCCGTGGCAAGTACGCCGATTATGATATCAGCGTGGGATTGGACAGGAATTACAGCGAGGAGAAGAAATAAAAAAGAGCGCCTCGATACTTGATTGTCGGAGCGCTCTTGTCTTTTTATCGGAGTATCAGCCTCCGATTACTTCTTGAAGTATCTGTTGAAAAGGCCCTGGAAACCTGCGCCGTGACGTGCCTCGTCCTTTGCCATTTCGTGTACTGAATCGTGGATAGCGTCGAGGTTGAGTTGCTTGGCGATCTTGGCGATCTCCATTTTGCCCTTGCAGGCACCTTCCTCGGCGAGCATACGCTTCTCAACATTGGTCTTGGTGTCCCAAACCACCTCACCGAGCATTTCGGCGAAACGAGAGGCGTGGTCGGCCTCCTCGAGAGCGTAGCGCTTGAAAGCCTCGGCAATCTCTGGATAGCCCTCGCGGTCGGCCTGACGGCTCATTGCGAGATACATACCTACCTCGGTGCACTCACCCATAAAGTGGTCCTTGAGGCCCTGACGAACGAAGTCGCCGTCGGCGCCTGCAGGAATATCCTTGGCGATTCCGAGTTCGTGCTCTGTCACAAACTGAAGTGCCGAGCCCTCTTCCATTTTCTTGAACTTGCTACCTGGAACCTTGCACTGTGGGCAACGCTCTGGAGCCTCTTCTCCCTCGTGTACGTATCCGCACACTGGACAAATCCATTTTGTCATAATTCTTTAAATTTTTTGATTGTTTGTTGTAAATTGAAATTGAGTATTGCAAAGTTAGGAATTAATTGCAATTTATAAAAGCCTTTTTGCAGAGAGAAACTACGGGTTGGTAGATTTTTCGTTTTCCTCGTCGGGCCAATAGTCGGAGGTTTGGTCTTCAATTTTCTGAAACCTTGTGCCTGATACTCCGCATTTCGGGCAGGTCTTTGGCGGTGCGTCTCCCTCGTGGATATAACCGCAAACTGGACATAACCATTGTGCCATAGTCGTTGTTTATTAATAGGTTAGTAATATGTTTCCTGTGTCGCAAATTTAGCGGAGGATTTTGGGATATTGGCGGATTGGCGATATTGATTTCAGAAGTTGGGGATAAGGGAAAAAGAAATTCACCCTTCTCTATTGCCTTTTCAGCCGTTATTTTTGCCGTTTGGAGGGTGCGGGGCTTCGTGGTTTGACTACCGTTTGCTATTTTTGCAGTATAAAGTCACACAGATAGCACTGATGACACAGATCTCTCACTGATTTTTTGATAAAATAAAACCGTGTCATCTGTGCGAAAAATATTTAATTAACGTGAGTTCGATGAAATTTAAGTGATTGAAAATTTGGTAATTAGCGAAATTTTTAGCATATTTGTAATAACGACAAAACAAATTACCAAAAAAATCGCTATGATTACCGAAGGCAAAATTACTGAATTTTTCTGTATT
>JAZUEG010000046.1:0-5481 GCA_045640025.1 Bacteroidales bacterium | reverse complement strand
TGCAGTGGTTGCCGATGGAGCCTATGTGGGTGTGGTTGAGAGGCTTGTCCCAATGGAACTTGCCTTCCATTACCTGATGGCCCACTTCCTTGTAGCAATCGCGGAATGGTACACCTGCCACCACCATTTCGTTCAAGGCCTCCACGGTGAAGATTGGCTGATACATTTCGTTCTTGAGGATGTCGTCGGCCGGCTTTATCTTGGGGAGGATAAACTCCATAAAGTCGAGGCACATTTGCATACGCTCGAATACTGGCAGGTAGCTTTCCTTGAGGAGCTGGAGGTCACGGAAGTAGCCTGATGTGAGGTTTCCTGTAATCCTATTGAGCTCGAATGGGAGCACCGAAATCTTGTTGCAGTATCCGCGCATAAGCTCGAAAACGTCAGGGTTGGCCTTGTGTGGCATTATCGACGAGCCCGTGGTGTATTCCTTGGGCAGGGATATGAACTTGAAGTTCTGGCTCATAAAGAGGCAACAGTCGGCGGCGAACTTGGCGAGGGTCTGCGAGAGCTGTGCCAATGCGGTAGCCACTGCTGTCTCGGCCTTTCCACGGGTCATCTGACAGTAAACCGAGTTGTAGTCGGGGCTGTCGAAGCCGAGCTGGTCGCTTGTCATCTGTCGGTCGATAGGGAACGACGAGCCGTATCCAGCGGCCGATCCGAGAGGGTTGCGGTTGTTGATCTTCCAGGCTGAGAGAAGTGCCCAGAGGTCGTCGCTGAGGCTCTCAGCATAGGCTCCAAACCACATTCCGAAACTGCTTGGCATTGCAATCTGAAGGTGTGTGTAGCCAGGCATAAGCACGTCCTTGTATTTGTTGGAGAGTTCTATGTATGTATCAAACAGCGACTTTACAGACTCTATGATAGCCTGAAGCTTGGCTCTTGTGAATAATCTTACTGCTGTAACCACCTGGTCGTTTCGTGAGCGGGCGGTGTGGATCTTCTTGCCGGGGTCGCCACACGCGGCAGTAAGCTCGAACTCTATCTGAGAGTGCACGTCCTCCACGTCGTCATTGATTACGAAATGGCCGTCCTGAGCCTTCTTGTAGAGGTTCTTGAGCTCGCCCTGAAGTGCGGTGTTGTCATCAGCTGATAACAAACCCACCTTGGCAAGCATATTGGCGTGTGCCATACAGCCAAGTACGTCATATTCAGCGAGGTAGAGGTCCATTTCGCGGTCCTTGCCCACGGTGAATTTCGTAACGAACTCGTTGGTGTCAAATCCTTTGTCCCAAAGTTTCTTTGCCATATCGTATAATTATTTACCGGTGTACTTTTTGATATTCTCTACAAAATCATCGAAGAGGAACTCTGTATCCACAGGACCTCCGCAGGCCTCAGGATGGAACTGAGAGGAGAAGAATGGCTTGCTCTTGTGCTTGATGCCCTCTGATGTGTTGTCGTTTACATTGATGAACAAAGGAATCCAGTTGTTGTCGATGGTCTTGAGGTCGATGGCGAAACCGTGGTTCTGGCTGGTGATGAAACAGCGGTCGGTGCCGTGCATAAGTACTGGCTGGTTGTGAGAGCGGTGGCCGTACTTGAGCTTGTAGGTGTCGAAACCTGCTGCGAGTGCCAGGAGCTGGTTTCCGAGGCAGATGCCGAAGATAGGCTTGTCTTCCTGGAGTGCCTTCTGGATATGAGAAATGGTTTGCTTACACATTTTTGGGTCGCCGGGACCGTTTGATATAAACAAACCATCGTAGTCTAATGTAGAAAAATCGTAATCCCAAGGAACGCGTGTAACAGTGACGTCGCGCTTGATGAGGTTGCGGATAATGGCGTTCTTAACACCGCAGTCCACGAGAACCACCTTGTATTTTCCGTTGCCGTAAGTGATTGGCTCCTTGCAGGATACCTTGGCCACGAGGTTGTCCTTGTTGGGGTCGTAGGTCTCAGGCTCCACGTTGTCGATGATGATCTTTCCGAGCATTGAGCCTTTCTCGCGGAGACGCTTGGTGAGGGCTCTGGTATCGATGCCGTAGATGCCGGGCACCTTCTGCTCCTTCAGCCAGTCGGCGAGGCTCTTCTTGGCATTCCAGTGGGAGTACTCAAAGGAGTAGTCGTCTACTATAAGTGCCTGAATGTGAATCTGGTCCGACTCGAAGAACAGAGGCATATTGTCCTCGGCCTCGTTGCCGGGGATACCGTAGTTGCCGATCATCGGATAGGTAGAAACGAGGATTTGACCCTTGTAGCTAGGGTCGGTGAGGCTTTCGGTGTAGCCTGTCATTGCAGTGTTGAAAACTACTTCTCCAGCCACAGAACCCTCATAACCAAATGAGAAGCCGCTGTAGCGTGTGCCGTCTTCGAGAAGCAATTCAGCCTTCTTAGGATTATTCATTTATGATTTATTTTCGTAACGTTATCAAAATAATTTTCATCGTGCAAAGATAAGAAAAATTGGTTGAATATTGTGCGATGAGAGTTTTAATTATTTTTTAAGAAATAGGATTAAGAGAAATACGTATTTTTGGGTATTTGGGCATGTAAATTATATATAACATTCGTGGATTTTGGTTGATTTGTAAAGAAAACATTCGTGGATTTTGGTTGATTTTAATGAAAAACATTTGTGGATTTTGGTAAATATATTTATTTTTGCGCTGATTCTTAAATAATTATAGTGATGAAAATTTTTAAGCGGAAATTATATCAACAAATGCTCGAATGGAAGCGTGAACGCAATGGAAAAACAGCATTGCTTGTAAAGGGCGCAAGACGAGTAGGCAAGTCCACCATTGTGAAGGAATTTGCCCAAAATGAATATAAGTCTCATATTATCATCGACTTTTCAAGGGCGTCAAAGGAGGTTGTTGAATTGTTTGATGATCTGATGAATATGGATTTTATTTTCTTGAAACTTCAGCAATTGTACAGGGTCGTATTGGAGGAACGCAAATCAGTTATAGTTTTTGATGAGGTCCAGAAATGTCCAAATGCGCGTCAGGCTATAAAGCATTTGGTGGCTGATGGAAGATATGATTATATAGAGACGGGGTCCTTGATAAGCATTAAGCAAAATATCCAAAACATTATTATTCCAAGCGAGGAAACAAGAGTTGAATTGCGTCCAATGGATTTTGAGGAATTCCGTTGGGCAATTGGCGATGAGGTGTCTTCCTCGTTGTTGAGACAGTTTTATGACGCCAAAATGGCACTTGAAGCGGCACACAGATCTACTATGCGCGATCTCAGGCTTTATATGCTTGTGGGAGGTATGCCTCAGGCTGTTAATGAATATCTGGAGACCAACAATATGAGCAAGGTGGATAGTGTTAAGCGTGAGATTTTGGAATTGTATATTGACGATTTCCGCAAGATTGACAAGACTGGCCGTGCTTCCAGACTTTTTTCTGCAATACCTTCGGAATTAAACAAAAATGCTTCGCGCTATCAGGTTTCGAGTGTCTTGGAAGGTAATTCACGCAAGAATATTGGTGATGTGCTTATGGATATGCAGGATAGTATGGTCGTGAATTTTGCGTATCACGCCAATGATCCAAGTGTAGGTTTTTCGTTGCATAGCAATATGGATTGCTACAAAATGTTTGTTGCTGATACAGGTCTGTTTGTCACGCTTGCATTTTGGGACAAATCTGTTACAGAGAATGTTATCTACAACAAACTCCTTAGTGACAAATTGAGTTCGGACCTTGGATATGTTTATGAGAATTTGGTAGCCCAGATTTTAGTTTCGTCGGGGTACAAACTTTTTTATTATACATTCCCAATCGAGAGTTCTCACAAGAACTACGAGATTGACTTTTTGATATCAAAGGGTAACAAGATTTGTCCTATCGAGGTAAAGTCATCAGGCTATAATTCTCACAAATCTCTTGATGTGTTCTGCAAGAAATACTCGGACAGGATTTCGCAAAGGTATTTGGTTTACACCAAGGATTATGCGAAAGACGGCGAGACAATTTTGTTGCCGGTGTATATGTTGCCGTTCTTGTGATGATGAAAAAAGTGTGCGCCAAAATCAAAATTCTGACGCACACTCTTTTTATATCGGGTAGAGATGTTTAATAATCAATTCTGTGGGCATAGATTGTGTTTAAATTCTCGTATACATCTTCAGCGTACCATTCCTCTCCATCCCACTTAAAGGTTTGACCTTCGCAGACCGGACGTTTGTACTCTACGATGAAGGATTTGCGATACCCTTTACCATAATATACTGTGTAACAATACATAAGCAATGATTGTTTAAGGGTTGTTTATTTACTTTACTCTTTTGCAATAGAGGTAATGAAACTGCTTGTCATAGGATTTGACTTCCCAAGAATAATTGTTGGCGTTTGATTGAACAACCATACCTCTCCAAGGCAAATCCATAATACCTATCTTGCCACGATAATACTCGTCATCATCGCAATTACCCTCATAAATATACCAAGTTTCGAACTCTGCCATAACATCAGGTTATTAGAAGTTTTTGCCTACTCTGTTAATGTTTTTCGGCTACCACATTAGATTAATCTGTTAGAAGTTTGTAGGATAGTACAATTTCAGCACCGTTATATCACAATCGAATTGGACAACAGAACCTCCATAATTATTAATAATATCCTCAACGTCTCTATCTACACTTGAGTTACAATAACGATTGTAATCATCCATATTGTAAAACTCAATAGTAATACAATCGCAATCTGTCCATACTGAATAGACTTTTGCACAACCATTGAAGTAGTTCCTCAATTCTGATTTTAATCCTCTGTTCATAAGTAAACAATTTTGAGTTTATAATCGTTTTTATTTTGGCTCTTGCAAAGAAATAACAACAAATCCATAATTCCAACTTTTCTCCGTCGAAACATTTATACAAATCTGTCTAAAAATTCTGACACTATAATTGTTCGGTATAGAATATAAAGAAATTGAAATTCAGGACTTTGGAGATGATGAGAAGTAATTCTGTGTCTATGCTCTGACGGCTGAAAATGGAATATACGTCGGTGCGGTTGCGGTTGATTTGCTGAGAGAACCAAACCACCGTGCGCCCTTGCTCTTTGAGTTTTTCCTTTATTTTTTCGCCGATATGTAGCATAAATATTTATTGTTACTTATCGCGAAAAACAAAAAAGGGTGTGAACTAAAAATCTACTCCGCGGTCAACAGGAGCATAGGAAAAAACCTGTCTAGTCCCCAATAGAAATAGTCCACACCGTTTGAGGTGCAGACATTTTTGGGAACAAGACATAATTCTCCCTACCCGTGAGAAATCACGAAGAGTTTATTCGCTCGTTGTATAAAAACAAACCAGTTTCCTATGCTTTTTTGTTTTTACGCGGATAAATGTCTTATATATAATGTTTTGCTTGTCTATTTCAATAATAAACTTGCCTTTTATTCTGCCACAAAGCTACAAAAAATACCCATTCCGGCAAAATAGTCCTATGGCTTATTTTGCCACAATCGCATTTTTTTTTGCTATTCCGGCAAAATAGCGGCGTTTTTTTTTAAAACAAATCG
>JAZUEG010000045.1:0-3614 GCA_045640025.1 Bacteroidales bacterium | reverse complement strand
GTTGGCCTCAGCACCCGAGTTGATGAGGAAGAGCTTGTAGTCGTTGTAGCCTGATATCTGCTGGATAAGCTTTGCGAGCTCCTCCTGAAGAGGCATTTCTACTGAGTTTGAATAGAAACCGAGCTTGTTGAGCTGCTCGGTAACGGCCTTTACGTAGTCCTCCTGGCAGTGACCGATAGAGATAACACCGTGTCCGCCATAAAAGTCCATATATTTCTGACCCTTAGTATCAGTCAACTCCAGGCCCTTGGCGCTGTCGATGGCTATAGGGTAAACTTTGTAAACTTCAAATGTATTCATGAGAAATTTTTGATTTTTAATTTTTGATTTACTTAATTTTTGATTTTCGATTTTTGATTTTTAATTTCTCTCATTCTGAATTCATCAGATGGCAAATCAAAAATCAAAAATCAAAAATGATTTAGAATCCTGCTGGTTTCAGTCTGAGGCCGGTCTTTTCGTCGAGGCCGAACATGAGATTGAGGTTCTCGGTGGCCTGACCGGCTGCGCCCTTCAGGAGGTTGTCGATTACAGACTGTACCAAAACCTGATTGCCTTCCTTCTTTACGGAAACGATACACTTGTTGGTGTTGGTTACCTGCTTGAGGTAGAGGTTGCCGTCGTAGAAGTGTGTGAAAGGCTCGTCCTTGTAGTAGTCAGCGTAGATCTGCTTGATCTCGTCCTCGCTCTTGTCGGAAGTGAACCAAACTGATGCGTGGATACCGCGGGCAAAGTCGCCACGGTAAGGCACAAAGTTAACCTGCTTGTCGGCCATGGCTGGAGCCAGGATGTTCTTTGTCTGGTTGATCTCGGCAAGGTGCTGATGTGTGAAGATCTTGTAAACCGACATGTTGTCGTTTCTCCAAGAGAAGTGTGTTGTTGACGATGGCTTAACTCCTGCGCCGGTAGAGCCTGTGATGGCTGATACCTGGATGTCGCTCTGGATGATGCCGGCCTTCAATGCTGGAATCATTGCAAGCTGAATGCAGGTGGCGAAACAGCCTGGATTGGCAAGCTTCATGCAGCCATTGATCTTCTCGCGGTTGATCTCTGGAAGACCGTAAACGAACTCATCATTGTTGACACGGAACTCGTTTGTGAAATCGAGGATCCTTACGTCAGCCGGGAAGTTGTACTCGGCGAGGAGCTTGCCTGTCTCGCCGTGAGCGGTACAGAATACCACTACGTCGGCCTTGCAGGTGGGAGCCTCGGCAAACTTCATATCGGTGTCACCGAAAAGGTCGGCATGAACCTGATAAACATAATTATTGGCGTTTGAGCGGCTTACGGCCCAAACAATCTCAACCTCTGGATGGTTGATGAGTATTCTGATGAGCTCGCCACCAGTATAGCCGGCTGCTCCGATAATTCCAACCTTTATCATTTTTTTATACGTAAATATTTATTTTGGGCGCCACCTTCGGTGGCTTGTTTTTTATCCGAAAATTAAAAGAATATTAAAGAATTAAAAGAATTATATCTGTTTAAAACACGAATTATCATGAATTAACACGAATTGTCCATAAATTAATTTTTGAAAAATTCATGTTAATTTATGGCAATTTATGTTGAAAAAAAAATTCTTTTAATTCATTTTCAATTCTTTAAATTTTCGGATAAAGAAAAAAACAAAAAAATCCGAAACCGATACTATACAACGATAACACGGTTCCGGATTCAGATTATTTTGGTATGAATTGAATTGCTTAGTACTTCTCGCCGTTTACGCTATACCAAATCTTTGACTGAATGCCAGTTACCTTGGTGAAGCCAACGATATCCTGAGCGGTGAATGCTCTGTTCTCCTCACCGTAAACACCAAACTTGTTGGCCATCATGTCGTGAGCAGACTCAATACCGTTGATGAAGAAATTGTAAGGCTTCAAAGATACAAATACCTTTCCGTTTACCTTGTCCTGTGTGCTCTCGAGGAACTTCTCCATGTCGCGCATCTCAGGCTCCAGGAGCATACCCTCGTGCAGGCGGTTGCCGTACCACTGAGAGATATTGTCCTTCCAATAGATCTGCCACTTTGTGAGTACGTGCTTCTCAAGAGCGTGGTGAGCCTTGATGATTACCATAGGAGCGGCAGCCTCGAAACCTACACGGCCCTTGATGCCGATGATGGTATCGCCGATGTGCATGTCGCGGCCGATAGCGTATGGAGCTGCAAGAGCCTCCACAGCGCGGATAGCCTCTACCTTATCTGAATACTCCTTGCCGTCAACAGCTACGAGCTCGCCCTTCTTGAACTCGAGAGTGATAACGCTCTCATCTGTCTTAGTGCAGTGGGTTGGGTAAGCCTCCTCAGGAAGAGGAAGGTTGCTTGAGAGAGTCTCGCGGCCACCGATAGATGTACCCCAGAGACCCTTGTTGATAGAATATTTAGCCTTGTCGAAATTCATCTTGATGCCCTTCTCCTTGAGGAAAGCAATCTCGTCTACGCGCTGGATGTTCTGCTCGCGTACGAGGGCCTGAACCTCAATCTCGGGACAGAGGATGTCGAAAACCATCTCGAAACGTACCTGGTCATTGCCGGCGCCTGTGCAGCCGTGAGCGATCTTGTCGTAACCGTGCTCCTTGGCGTAGTTGGCCACTGTGATAGCCTGGATGATACGCTCGGAGCTTACCGACATAGGATAAGTGTCGTTCTTGAGCATATTACCGAAGATCATGTACTTAACAGTCTTCTCGTAATAGTCCTTTGAAACGTCGATGCACTCAAACTTCTTTACACCGGCCTGCATTGCGCGGTCCTTTGCAGAGGCAATCTCGTCCTCGCCAAAGGCGCCAGAGTTTATCATGAGGGCTGTAACGTCCTCACCCTTGGCAGATAAGTAAGTGGTTACCCAAGTGGTATCCAATCCGCCGCTATACGCTACTAATGTTTTCATTATTATATGCTTTAATTAAAATTCTACTTTCACATTCTTCTCGGCAAACTTGGCCTTCTCGCTGAGGGCAGCCCAGTCCTTGGGACCGCGCTCCTTCTCCCACTCGGGATCGTAGAGCATGCCGGTGCAGAGGCAGTTCTTCTTGTTCTTGGATGTCAGGATTGGGAAGTTCACGCAGCTCTGACAGCCCTTCCAGAACTCCTCGTCGTCGGTGAGCTCAGAGAATGGGACAGGCATGTAGCCTAATTCGTTGTTTATCTTCATCACCTGGAGACCAGTGGTGAGGCCGAAGATCTTGGCAGTCGGGAACTTGCTGCGGGTAAGCGCGAATGCCCTGAACTTGATGGCCTTGGCAACGCCCCTGCCGCGGAAGTTTGGATTTACAATCAGACCCGAGTTCGACACATACTTCTCGTGGCCCCAGCTCTCTATGTAGCAGAAGCCTACCCACTGACCCTCTTCGGTAACGGCAATGATGCCCTTGCCCTCAATCATTTTGCCAGTAACATATTCAGGTGTACGCTTAGCGATGCCAGTGCCGCGGGCCTTGGCAGAGCTTGCCATCTCATCAACAATCTCCTGAGAGTACTTGCTATCGCTCTCACACGCTATTCTAACGATTATGTTATCCATAACGATCTGATTTATAAATGCTTTATATTGTTTGTTTAATTGATTATTTGTTAGTTTTTTTATCCTCTCGGAAAAACATTGCAAAAG
>JAZUEG010000044.1:0-4455 GCA_045640025.1 Bacteroidales bacterium | reverse complement strand
CTATTTTTCAGAAAGATAATAATTTTTTTTGATATAAAAAAGGCTGTCGCAAAAAAAATCTTTTTGGACAGCCCCGAAGAATTGAGTAAAATTTCTCGAAGAATTGAGTAAAATTTCTTTGAGAATTGAGTAAATTTTCTTCAAGAATTGAGTAAAATCTTTCTGAGAATTGAGTAAAATCCTTTTGAAAATTGAGTAAAATCCTTTATCTTTGTGAGCAAATTATGTGGAGGATTTTATTATGTACAGAAGAAAATATTATGAGTTGATAAATGAGCGTATCAGAGAGGAACGCTCTGCGATTCAAGTGATTGCTGGACCAAGACAGATAGGTAAATCCACTGTGGTAAGTCAGGTGCTTGAGGATATTGATATACCTTACGTGTCGGAAACCGCCGACGGCATAGATTCTTCCAATGGTCAATGGATTTCCAGTGTATGGATGGAGTCCCGTATGAAAATGCAGTTCCATAAATACAATGAATTTCTTATTGTGATTGATGAGATTCAGAAACTTGACAATTGGAGCGAGTATGTGAAAAAAGAATGGGATTATGATACCAAGAACAAGATTAACATTAAGGTGATTTTGCTTGGCTCGTCGAGGCTTCTGATAAAGAAGGGACTTACGGAGTCGCTTGCCGGAAGGTTTGAACTTATTCGTATGGGACATTGGACATTCTCTGAAATGAGGGATGCTTTCGGATTCAACATAAATCAGTATATCTATTTTGGAGGATATCCTCAAGGTGCCAAATATATCAATAATGAGACTCGTTGGCGAAACTATATCAAGGATTCCATAATAGATCCTGTGGTTTGCAAGGATGTTCTCTTGACTACTACAATTTATAAGCCAGCCCTGATGAAACAGTTGTTTGAATTAGCTTGCGATTATTCCGGGGAGATTCTGTCTCTGACAAAAATGTTGGGACAGCTTCAGGATGCTGGTAATGTAACCACTTTGTCGAATTATCTTGATTTGCTTGGCGAGTGTCAGTCGGTGACAAAGATTTATAAATTCGCCAACGATAACGCACGAAAATTTAATTCGTTGCCCAAGTATCAGGTTTTCAATACGGCGTTGATGAGTGCCAATGCAGGCCGCAGTTTCGAGAAGGAGGCTACCGATCCTGAGCGTTGGGGACGTTGGGCAGAATCTGCCGTTGGAGCATATTTGGTGAGCAAGGCTGAGGAGGTAGGTTTCAAGGTTTATTATTGGCGCGAGGACAACAAGGAGGTGGATTTTGTGCTTCAGAAACGAGAAAAGTTGGTTGCGATAGAAGTAAAAAGCGGTCACCGCACCACCAATGAGGGTATCGTGGTTTTCCAACAAAAATTCAATCCTCACAAGGCTTTCGTTGTGGGCTCTGGACTTTTTAGTTTTGAGGAGTTTTTGCAATTAGATTTGGAATTGCTTTTTGAGTAAACCCAAACAACGCCGGCGGAATCTTTTGCGATTCTGTCGGCGTTGTTTATGATATTATCGAGACGTGCCACGGGCGCGTCTCTACATTGGGGATCTTATTAATTCTTCACCATATTCTCCTCCACCACCTCGGCGATGTCCTTTACTGGTACCATGTCGGTGCGGGCGAAGGTTTTCTTGCATAGCGGGCAGGATGTTACCACGTAGTCGGGATTGTAGACCGAGAACTCCTGCATTACCTGTGTGGCCAGGATGTCGCGCTCCTGCATATTTATCTTGATGTTGGCGAGCGATCCGCCGCAGCACTGGGCTTTCTCGCGCTCCCTGTCTTGAGGTATTACGCTGAGTGTCTGCGCCAAAACCTCACGTGGCTGGTTGTAGATGTGGCTTCCGCGGCCCAGCTCGCAGGGGTCGTGATAGACGGCTTTCTTGTCGCTCATCTCCACTTTTATCTTTCCGCTCTCCACTAAATCCAAAATGTATTCGCTGTGATGGCGCACTTCCACGCCGGGCAGCTGATAGTCCTCCTTGAAGACCTTGTAGCAGATTGGGCAGCTTACGAGGAGGGTCTTGGCGCCTGAATCGAGTATCATCTTGGTGTTGTTGTCGATGAGTTTCTGGGCGGCGTCGTACTGGCCGGCAAGCATTAATGGGCGTCCGCAGCAGGGGGCCTTGTTCTCGTCCATAAACCAATAGTTGTCGCCGCTCTGGTCGAGGATTTTCACCATTGATTTCTTGATGGCCGGGGTGAGGTGGGTCATGCAGCCGGCAAAATATACAACGTCGGTCTTCTTGGCGACTCCGGTTTTCAGGTAGTCGTATGACGAGTTGTACTGCTTGGTGGTCTCGATGCGCTGGGTGATGCGGAGCTTGTTGACGTCGATGCCTACGGGACAGACTTCCTGACACTTGCCGCAGATGAGGCAGTTGAACAATACCTCGTCGGTGAGGTTCTTGTTGCGGATGTTCTTGAGTACGTAAACCGACTGCGAGTTCTTGATGCCGGCGAGGTTGAGCTGGCAGGCGTCGATACAGATTCCGCAGCGCGAGCAGCTGTAGACCTGTGCGAGGGTGTAGGTGTTGATCTTGCGCTCCTTGAGCTGGACGCCCCAGTTGCGGAGGAAGATGAAGTTGATCTCGGCCGGGATGTGCATGTATCTGGTGAACGGCATGCAGAGGAAGAATATTCCGAGGTCGATGGAGTAGGCCAGCCAGAGTGGGTTGATAAACTGTATTAGCTCCCCAAAACAACCTGACCAGAAATCTCCGATGGCGTTGAAGAAGGGGCTTCCGTTGTGGTATACTCCGGCGGTGAAGGTCTCGCAGAGGAATCTGAGTGGGAATATCAGCCAGAGCGATGTGAGTGCCACGATGTCGCCACGGCGCATTCGTGTGGTTTTCTTCATTCCGAAGGCCTTGGAGCGGAAACGCTTGAAGTAGGCGAGGAAGACTCCCGAGAGCACGAACATGAGGATGATTTCCATGGCCCAGGAGTAGAATGTGTGGCCCGGAAAATCCACGCCATTAGCTGCATAATACCTAAAAAACACGGAGTGCTGGAACGGGAAAAACATGGTGCCGTGGTAGGCCGAGGTCTCCATGTGGCCCACTACGATGAGCAGAAACCAGCCGAACGCGAGGCTGGTGTGCATGTATCCGAGCAAGGTGTTTACTTTGAAAACCTTGAAGTGCAGCAGGCCTTCACGGATGGACTCCCAGATGGACTGGAGGGTCTTTACGGTGAAGAAGTTCTTGCGCACGCGTATCTTGTCGATCTTGCTGAGGCCGATGAACCATTTGGTAAATCTGAAAACTATTACGCCCAAAAGGTATATCGCGCCTATCAGGAAGGGATAGTAGAAATAATCTCCAAATTCCATTTTTATAAGTCTTTATGGTTTACCAATGCTTTTTTTATCAACATTACCACGTTTCGGAGGTTTACTCCGCGTGGACAAACCAACAGGCATTTGCCGCATAGCATACACTTGTTGATCTCGGTCTGGAGGGTCTCCAGCTCACCGCGGCGGAGCATAAGCTGCATTCGCCTTACGTTGAAGTCGGTGAGGTTTCCCGCGCTGCAGGTGGCGGTGCAGCCTCCGCAACTCATACACACAAGCATTGACGGCTCGTGCTGGATAACGTAGCGGAGGATCTTGCCGTCGAATTTGTCGAAGTCGATGGCGCGGGTCTCTATGGTTGAAAATCCAAAATCCATTGTTAAATTAATTACGAATTACGAGTTACGAATTACGAGCGCTTTTGTGTATCTCGCTCAGATAACACAGATGACACAGATTTTTTTTATTATAATCTGTGTGAGATCAGTGTTATCAGTGTTATCTGTGCGAGATTTAAATTTATAACGTTTTCAGGTATTCGTTTACCTGATAGGCGGAGCTGCGGGCGTTCTCGATGGTCTCCTTTATTGACATTGGGGAGATGCAGGTGCCGGCGGCGAATACTCCGGGCTGCGAGAGGATGCCGGCGCCGAGGTGGAAGTCCTGCGATTTCAGGAATCCTGATACCTCCTGCTCCACGCCGAATTTCTGCGCTATCTCGGTGGTGTTTTTCTTGGTTTCCATTCCAGCTAATAGCACTATCATATCGAGCTTCATCTTCATTGGGCGGCCCGAGAGTGTGTCCTCGGTTTTGATGGCGAGGCGGTTGTCTGATGTCTCGGCCACCTCAGAAACTCGTCCACGGATAAACTGAATGTTGTGGTGAGTCTGCGCTGTGCGGTAGAGTTCCTCGAAGTATTTGTCGTACATTCTCAGGTCCATATAGAAACACATTACCTGAGTATCAGGCAGGAACTTGCTGATCTCGATGGCCTGTTTTACGCCTGTTACGCAGCATACCTTGCTGCAATACATATTGTGGCATTTCTCGTCGCGGCTGCCCACGCAGTGCACGATGGCTATGCGCTCGGGTTTCTTGCCGGCGGTAGTGAGTATTTCGCCTGACTTGAATTTCTGTTCGAGGTCGGCCTGGGTGATTACGTTGTCGTAAATCTTGTAGCCGAG
>JAZUEG010000043.1:0-2134 GCA_045640025.1 Bacteroidales bacterium | reverse complement strand
GGGACACGCCACCAGCACCGATCTCATCCACTGGGATGAGCAGACTGTTGCACTAAGAAGAGACAATCTCGGCGACATCTTCTCAGGAAGCGCCGTTATCGACAAGAACAATACGGCAGGTTTTGGAGCCAACGCCATGGTCTGCATCTACACAAGCGCTGGCGAGCGTCAGCAGCAGTCGATAGCCTACAGCACCGACGGCGGCCAAACTTTCCAGAAATACTCTGGCAACCCCGTAATCGCAAACACCGACAAAGACGATTTCCGCGACCCCAAAGTATTCTGGCACGAGGAATCAGGCAAATGGATAATGGCCCTGGCCCGCGGATGGCAATACTCCATCGACTTCTACTCGTCATCGGACCTCAAAAACTGGCAGCCTCTCAGCTCGTTCTCGGTTCCTGAATACGGACGCTGCAACAAGGGTCAGTGGGAATGTCCCGACCTAATCAAGGTTGGCGACAAATGGGCCCTGATAGTAAGCACCAATCCCGGCGGTCCTGTAATGGGAAGCGGCACAATGTATTTCGTAGGCGATTTCGACGGCAAGGAATTCAAGGCCGAGGGAAACAACTATCCTCTCTGGCTCGATTACGGAATGGACAATTACGCAGGCGTTACCTGGAGCAATGCTGGCGACCGCAAGGTTTTCATCGGCTGGATGAACAACTGGCAATACTCAGGCGCTGTGCCTTGCAAGCCATGGCGTTCGGCAATGACTCTCCCAAGAGAGATTACTATTAACGAGATTGACGGCAAGCATTATCTTGGCGCAAGCGTGGTAAAGGAGATAGAAAACTTAGCTGGCGATTGGACCGAATTGTCAGGCTCATTCCCCGAGGCCAAAGCATATCAGGTACAGACTACTATCAGTCTTAGTGAGAACCACACAATAGTACTCTCCAACAACGAAGGTCAGCATTACGACATCGAGATAAACGGAGCGGCCAAGATCATAACCGCCCGCCGCAACGGACAATCGGGAGAAACCAAATTCAACGAATGGTTCTCTATTCCCGGCACTACTGGAAAGATTCTCGGCAATCTTGACCAAATCACACTCAATATCTACATCGACCAATCGTCGGTAGAGATAGTATCGGAAGACGGAACCTTGAGCATCACCAACCTCGTATTCCCATCGTCGATATACAATCAGGTAAAGATTGACGGCAAGACAGAAGGCGCCAAGGTAAGATCCCTGAAGAGCATCTGGAATTAGAGTTATATTTTATACTAATAATATGTTACATCTGTTACTTCTAATATAAAAAAGATTCAAAGAAACCAATTTTATATTGTTTTGTAACAAAAGTTATCATTTATATGGCAATCTGATAATAAATTTGCGTCAGAAACTACAAAAACTAAAAAGACATCAAATATTATGAATAAAAAGACAATCGTACTTTCGGCACTGCTGGCATTAGGCTCCACATTCGGATTCGCCCAAAGCAATGTCAGAATAGAGCCTTTGGCATTCAACAACAGCATCATCAGGATCCAAAAGACTGAAACGAGCAAATACCTCCTGCTCCCCATAGAGGAGAAGGCCCCCGAATCCAGAATTCAGGTGATAGCCAACAACGACCTCATGCGAAACCTCTACGTACGTCTCGCGGTAAACAAGGTTGACTACTACATGCCATTCGAGATAGGCGAGTTTGGCGGCAAGGACATGGTTCTGATGGCTCACGTGGATGGCGGCGACAAGGCCGTCTGGAAAAACAATATAAAACTCAGCAACGAGTTCGATACCAAGAACACAGAGAAATTCCGTCCCGAATTTCACCACACTCCCGAATACGGCTGGATGAACGACCCCAACGGAATGTTTTACCTTGATGGCAAGTGGCATCTCTACTATCAGTACAATCCTTACGGATCTATGTGGGGAAATATGAACTGGGCACACTCCACCAGCACCGACCTCATCAACTGGAAACACGAGGGCATAGCCATTGCGCCCGACGCCTTGGGCTCAATATTCAGCGGATCGTGCGTGGTTGACCACGAGGGCACAGCAGGCTTCGGCAAGGGAGCAGTAATAGCAATGTACACATCAGCTGGCGACGTTCAGGCACAGTCAATCGCCTACTCCACCGATGGAGGACAGACTTTCACCAAGTACTCT
>JAZUEG010000042.1:0-5750 GCA_045640025.1 Bacteroidales bacterium | reverse complement strand
GGCTACATCAACTTCCTCGACGCCTTCAACGGCTGGCAGTTGGTATCGGAGCTCAAGAAGGCTACCGGCCTTGCGGCTGCCACATCGTTCAAGCACGTATCACCAGCAGGCGCTGCTGTAGGTCTGCCACTCTCAGAAACTGAGAAGAAGATTTACTGGGCCGACGACCTCGATATCGAGTTCACTCCTCTCGCCAATGCCTACATCCGTGCACGTGGCGCCGACAGAATGAGCTCGTTCGGTGATTTCATCGCCCTCTCCGACGTTTGCGACAAGAGCACAGCTCTCGTTATCAAGCGCGAGGTTTCTGACGGAGTAATCGCTCCAGGCTACACCGACGAGGCTCTCGAGATCCTGAAGGCCAAGAAGAACGGCAACTACTGCGTTATCAAGATCGACGAGAACTACAAGCCAAAGGCAATCGAGAAGAAGGAAGTATTCGGCATCACTTTCGAGCAGGGCAGAAACGAGCTCGTAATCGATGAGAACTTCTTCAACAACGTTGTTACCGAGAACAAGACCATCACTCCACAGGCCAAGATTGATTTGACCATCGCGATGATCACTTTGAAATATACACAGTCAAATTCGGTTTGCTACGTTAAGAACGGTCAGGCAATCGGTATCGGCGCAGGTCAGCAGTCACGCATCCACTGTACAAGACTTGCAGGTCAGAAGGCCGACAACTGGTGGCTTCGTCAGAGCCCACAGGTTTTGGGCTTGCAGTTCGTTGACGGCATCAAGAGACCAGACCGCGACAACACCATCGACATCTACATGAGCGACGACTACATGGACGTACTCGCAGAGGGCGAATGGCAGAAGTTCTTCAAGGTGAAGCCAGAGGTCTTCACCCGTGAGGCAAAGCGCGCTTGGCTCGACAAGAACAGCGACGTAGCCTGCGGTTCAGATGCATTCTTCCCATTCGGCGACAACGTAGAGCGTGCCAAGAAGTCGGGCGTTAAGTACATCGCACAGCCAGGCGGCTCGCTCCGCGACGACAATGTTATCGATACCTGCAACAAGTACGGCATCGCTATGGCATTCACCGGAATCCGTCTCTTCCACCACTAAGAGATAATAGAACGCGGATTGCGCAGATTTGGCGGATTTCCGCTGATAAAATAAAACAACCGCCGCTCTTCCATTAAAGAAGAACGGCGGTTGTTTTTATCTTTGAATCATCAAAAAAACACCAACCTCAAATGCCCGATTCATTAACTCCCGAACAACGGCACAAGAACATGGCTGCAATCAAGAGCCAGGACACAAAGCCTGAATTGATTGTAAGGAGATACCTGTGGGCTAATGGCTACAGATACCGGAAAACCACCAAGCTCCTGCCGGGTAAGCCCGACATCGTTCTGCTGAAATACAGGACCTGCATTTTCATAAACGGCTGTTTCTGGCATGGGCACGACAACTGCAAATTTTACCGGCTCCCAAAAACCAATACCGAATTTTGGAACAACAAAATAACACGAAACCGCGAGCGCGACGCTCAGGTAATTGAGAAACTGAACTCGATGGGCTGGAACTGCCTTGTAGTTTGGGAATGTCAGCTAAAACAGGACAAACGCGAAGCCACACTCCGGGAACTCACCTACAAGCTCGACAACATTTTCCTGCATCTGAAAGGGAAAGTAACGATTACATTTGACAGCGAAGACGAGGAAGAATTTGCCAGCTATCCCATGGCCGCCGAAGAGGAAGTTCCTTTCGGAATCAAGAATACGGCTGCTGAATCCATCAAACCCTGAATCCAATCATAATAATGTCATCGAGCTGCTGGTAACCGTTTTTCCAATTGTCGAAGGCATTCTCGATGAAAGTCTTCTGCTGGGAAAGCGGCTTGTCGCCCACCTCGGAGAGCAACCACTTCAATTTCTTGGTGCTGAAATGTTTGTATTCGGTATGGTCATCGTCGGTGTAGCCAAACTGATCGGGAATGCCGTCGCTGAACATATACAGTACATCTCCGATCATCAGCTGAATATCATGACGAGTAAAATTGGTTTGGGAACCTAAATAAAGACCTATCGGCATTCTATCTGCCTTGTATTCAATGATATCGCCATCGCGATAAATCCACAGAGGACGTAATGCACCCGCGTACTGAGCCTCCAAAGTCTCGGAATCTATCACCACCAATGCGAGGTCCATGCCATCCATATTGGACATCAATCCAGAATCGAACATTTCCTGACTCTGACCGAGAGCGCTCATAAGTTTCTCCCTGAGCACATCCAGTATCATGCCGGCATCTGCGTGGGCGGTCCATATCTTGTGGGCAACCTCGTTGAGAATGCTGATACCAAGCATACTCACAAAGGCTCCCGGCACTCCATGGCCTGTACAGTCGGCACATACCACCACCTTGAATTTATCGAACTGGGTTGTCCAGTAGAAATCGCCAGCCACGATATTCAGCGGACGATATATCAGCATAAAGTCGCTGAACATACTCTCCAGCACATCCTGCTTGGGCAGTACGCTGTGCTGAATAAGTGAGGCGTATTTTATGGAATCGGTAATCTGCCGGTGCTGATAGGCTATGGCATCGTTCTGCTGTCCGAGCTGAACGCTCAGGTAAAGCAGTTTCTCCTTCTGAGCCATAAGGATGTCGTTTTTCTCATTGAGAATACGGTTGCCGTTTCGTGTGCGGATAAATGAGAATACCAGAGGAATTATCAGCATCACTATAAATACATACAACAATATGTTATAAAATTTGCGGCGCTCTTCATCCACTACATTATCACGTATCTGCTGCTCGTACTTAAGAGACACCACATTCTTGACCGACAAGAGTTTGCTATCCAAATATTGATAATTCAACTTGTAGAATTTGCGGTTGTAATATAGTGCACTGTCGATATTCTGCTTGGCCACATAAAAACGCTCCATAAACTTGTAATACTGGCCTGTGCGCATGGCATAGAGTTCAGGGTCGTCGGAAATAATGCCCGACAAAGAATCGGCCAAGTTAGCAGCCTCGTCCATACGGCCAGAGAAAACAAGATAATTGCCATAGCACACATCTATCGACATCTTGGCCAATCTGGAATTCATCTTGCCGACATAGGCGTAGGCATCGGAGCAATATGTATAGATACTGTCCAGAAACTGTTTGCGGTAATTCCCGGTGTATTTCTGATTATCGAGCTCCAGAAACATAGACCTCATAAGGGTAACGTATAAAATGTAATGATAGGAACCGTCCAACCCGAGCGACAATCCCATCAATGCAAACTCCCTGGCCTCTGACAGTAATCTTAATGAATTGGATTCCTGAGAATTGAAATACTCACTGAGACGGAAAACAGCTATCGACCCAAAATCCTCACTGAGCTCCGTAAGGTTGCCCATAAGGGAATCGAGATGGAGGGAAACAGCCATAATGGAATCGGCGTCGGAATAGATGTTTTGGTCCACAAGATTATTAGCCATACATCGGCAACACTGCACCATCTTCACTGTGTCGCCGATAGAGGAATACAGATCGTAGGCATGACGCAGATACGTATCAGCTGTCCAATAATCGCATAAGCTGGAAAAATTGTTGCCAAGCATATATGAATGGTAAGCCATGTTCTCGATATCGGAATCGGAATCTGCAATTGCCAGTCCCTCGTAATTGAAATCTATGGACTTGGACAGATTGCCCTTGTAATAATAAGCCCAACTCATATATCCAAGTGCCCGGCTCTCGTAATACTTGCTCTTATGATAGCGGGATAGGTTGATGAGACGCTCGCTCCACATAATTGTGGAATCCACATTGAAGTGTCCGAAAGCTATCTGCTTGCACACACCCAACTTGGATGTGTCCCTGTCGCCAAGAGAATGATACACCGAAATCATACTGTCGAGTTTGGAGTCGCCAGTCTGAGCCAGTGCGTTACATGCTATCTGCATCAAGAGCAATATATAATAAAGCCTTCGCATATAATTAGTATTTAATATAGAAGCCAGGTATCAGCTAATGAATCTTGATACCCATCACGGTGATATCATCGATCTGGCGGTGACCGTTCTCCCACTTGTCGAGAGCCTCCTCGATGAGGGTTTTCTGCTGGGACATTGGCAAATCGTGAATCTTAAGAATAAGATCTGAGAGCCTTTTGACTGAAAACTGTTTTGTTACCTTGTGCTCATCATCCACAAAACCAAACTGATCGGTGATGCCGTCGCTGAACATATACAATATATCGCCATCAGCTATATCTATAACATTGTCGGTGAAATTGGTAACCTCGCCAAAATACATTCCTATAGGCATTCGGTTGGCCTTGTATTTCAAGAGGGAGCCATCACGGACAATCCAGAGCGGACGGAATGCCCCGGCGTAATGTATCACCATGTTCTCGTAATCCACCATCAGGAGAGCCATGTCGATGCCGTCCTTGTTCTGATCCTTGCCTGGCTCGTAGCTCTGCTCGTTCTGACCCAGAGAGCGCATCAGCTTGGTGCGGAGTGTGTCGAGTATGTATCCGGCCGACTCGCATCCATCGTTGATGGCACTGGTAATCTCATTAAGGAGGCTGATACCGAGCATACTCACAAAAGCGCCCGGAACACCGTGGCCGGTACAATCGGCACATACCACTACCTCGAACCTTCCCACGGTATTGGCCCAGTAAAAATCGCCGGCCACAATATGCAAGGGCCTGAAAATCACGAAATACTGTCCAAACATATCCACAAGCTTGTCGGTGCGCGGCATTACTGCGCGCTGAATGATGCTGGCATAATTGAGCGACGATGTTATCACCTTGTTCTGATCGTTCAAAGTGGAGGCCTGCGCATCAAGCTCGGCGTTTTTCTCGCTGAGAATCATGTTGTGTTTCCGCTTCCTGAAAAACTCAAAAAGTATAAACAGCAACAAGGCAACGAAAAACAGCGAGAAATACATATACCTCATATTGATGATATGCTGCTCCTGCTCCTGAATCGTGAGAAGGTTCTCGTACTTATTCTGCTCCATCGACTGAGTGGCCTTAACGGCGTAATCGAGCACGAGGATGGAATTCTGGAGCTCATAATATTTCGACTTGTAATTGTAGGCGTTCTTGAAATCTCCCACCATTCTGTAATAAATATCCGAGCACAGATAGAAATCCATAATCTGGTCACGGTCTTTCACCTTATCCTGTGATATATAGATATTTACAGAATCGAGATACGGCTTGCACTGCTCCAGGCGGCCGGTGAGCGAATACATATTCATATAGCCGAGATACACCGACACGCGGTACTGCTTTAGCACAAGTTTCTGCGACAGAAGCTCAAGCTCATCGAGATACATCTGCAGCGAATCAGAAAACTGCTG
Source organism: Bacteroidales bacterium (assembly GCA_045640025.1). GTDB lineage: Bacteria > Bacteroidota > Bacteroidia > Bacteroidales > UBA3824 > UBA3824. The sequence continues at coordinate 418 of JAZUEG010000042.1, read as the reverse complement.
GAGACGCTCGCCGCTGTAATGAAGTGTAAGATGCTCGCAGTGCATCGACTTGCAGAGATAATACAGCGCCTTGAAACGCTCGGTGAAAGATCCTGCCGGCAGCTGCGGAGCCTTCAGGAGGTCGGACTTGGCCTCAGAGATTATCGACATATCATGCTTGGTGAGCTCCGAGAAAAACCTGTCGATGGTCATCTGTCCGCGTACAAGGTAGTCGAGCTGAAGGCCCTCTATACATCCCACCGCCGAATCGAGATGCAAAGCCTTGTCGAAATATCTGTGGGCGTCACTGTACAAGCGCTGATGTCCGTAACTTTCGGCAATACCTCGGTAACATTTTGCAATATTTACTGTATCGTGAAGAGTCTGGAACGACTGAAGGCCATCCATATAAAACATTTCAGCTGGCTCGTACTGACAG
>JAZUEG010000041.1:0-6219 GCA_045640025.1 Bacteroidales bacterium | reverse complement strand
GTAGCCTTCGATTGGTATAAGAAATCATCCGACCAGGGCTTCTCATGGGCTCAGTGCGACCTCGGTACATACTACTACAACGGAATAGTTGTGGAACGCGACTATGTCAAGGCGGTGGAACTGTTCACACTCTCAGCCAACCAGGGATACGGTTACGGACAATATTACCTTGGTCTCTGCTACGAGAAAGGCAACGGAGTATCTCAGGACTTAGGCAAGGCGTATGCTCTCTATCAAAAGGCCGCAGATCAGGGCGTAGAAGAAGCCAAAAGGAGAATTCCGCCCTCAACACACTAAACCTCCCCATTCCGGAGTTAATAACAGCAAACCGACAAAAAACATCAACAACCAATGAAGAAAACAATAACCATCCTATCACTCGCCATCCTCGCCTGCACACAGGCAATGGCGCAGACGCGCGACACTGTGGCTTTGGAGAACTTTGACGCATACCTCTCCAAGGCCAAGGGCGAGGTGTGCGTGGCCGTAACGGGAGTAACCGATGAAAGCAGAAGCATAGACTCGCTCTCATACTCCCTACGCAAATACCCGAAAGTAAGCGTGGATCTCGCCTTGGTGGGGAATCCTCAGCTTACTGAGATTTATGAATCATATTACGGTCCCGGCAAATTCCAATACTGCAACACCCTGAGGAAAATCACCTTACCCGAAGGCGTAAAAAGAGTCTCCGGATTCAAGGGACTCAGCAATCTTCAGGAAGTGTCTTTGCCGGAATCTCTCAAAGGCATTGGAGCAGAAGCATTTAGTGGGTGTACTTCGTTGCGGTCGATCTCCATTCCTATTGGTGTAGGTAAAATAGAGGAAAGGGCCTTTTTCAATTGCAGTAGCCTTACCAGAATTGAAGTAAAGAATCCCAATGTTGTTTTTACACCAACTTATTATAAAATAGAAACTTTATTTATATATACATACGATGGCGAAGGCATCACATCGTATTCGCCTGAATTTGGTCCCTTGTATAGCGACCACATATATATCGCAAACTCTGCCTTCTGGGGTTGCGACATTTTGCAATCGAAGGAAGATCCCGCAGTCGGCATCATCAACGGCAAAAAGTTTCCATATATTGGTACCAAAACCAAGGAATTCGTTTTGCAGGATACAATAAAAGTGACACGCTATGACCACATATCCGGCATTGCCAATCTCGAAAGCCTGACAATAAATGCCAACGAAGAAGGTCGTTGGGGTGTATATTACAGGGATGACGACATAGATATGGAATATCCTCAGTATAAACCAGTTGTCACCAATTGTCCCAAACTAAAAAGCCTAACCATATCCAATGACATCCAAGAATTGGGAGGAATCTTAGACTGTGAGTCATTGGAGACTGTCAACCTGCCCGACACTATGACTATATTTTATGGTATTATTAATGCTCCCAAGTTGCAGAGGATAAAAATCCCATATGGACTTAATTGTATTCCCTGTTTCAATAATTGTCACTCGCTAAAAGAAGTGATAATCCCTGGAGAGATTGAAGAAGAACTGATAGATCATAGTGATAACAATTTCAACAATTGTTACTCATTGGAGAAGGTAGTCCTTCCAAAGGGATTAAAACAATTGAATTCGATTTTTGGGCCAAGCAGTGATGTTTACGGCACTTTCGGTAACTGTAGGGCTCTCAAGGAGATAGTGATTCCCGAAGGAATAGAGGTGATTCAACAAGGTACTTTCTACGGATGCACTTCGCTAATGAGCGTTACTATACCAAGCACCGTAAAAAAGATAGAACACCACGCATTTGCCGGATGCAAATCGCTAAAAGCAATCCACCTCCCCGACAGCCTTGTGGAAATAGGTGATTTCGCTTTCGAGGGATGCGAGAGCCTCAAGACCATCAACATCCCACAATCATGCACTATTGGCAAGGGCGTATTCTGGGCGTGCAAGTCGCTGGCTAAGGGCAAAAATCCCAAGACCATAAAGGTATGCGGACGCGAACTCGATTACTACGGAACCAACGTAGTGGCAGAGTTCAGCGGAAGTGTCCCCAGAACCTATTTCTCCGGATTCACATCGCTCCGCTCAGTGGAGATCAGGGGCGTGGTTACAGACATCAAGGCAGGAGCATTCGATGGATGCATCAACCTAAAGTCAATCAAATGGCCAAAGGATTTGATTGTGATAGGGGAAAAGGAATCCAGCGACCTTGAACATTATTTCAACGGCTTTATGTCTATGGAAAAACTAGAAATTCCTGAGGGAGTTTTGCAAGTGTATGACTTCCCTGTCATAGTCAAGGAACTCACTTTGCCAAGCACGATACACATAATGAATAGCAATTTAAGTGAAGATATCCAAAAACTGACTATCAAATCCGACAACTATTTGCCGGACGTGTTGAGAATCTTCACATGGAACGATGGAAGTTTCGGATATGGAGGCATTCTGCCAATTGGTCGATACAGCGAACTCGCTCATCCCATCGACATCTATGTAAAGCCCCACCTCATACCTGAATACGAGGCCGACATGCAGAAGGCGGTAGAATGTCGTGCAGTAATGCCAGAGGTACTCAATATAATAAGATTCCACGCAATAGAAGATTAAGTACAAAACTTGTAAAAGCATCAAAACAATGAGAAAATCAATCATAATCTTAATACTTGCCATAATAGCCTGCGCACAGGCAATGGCACAGAAGCGCGATACCGTGGCGCTTGAGGACTTCGACGCATACCTCTCCAAGGCCAAGGGTGAGGTGTGCGTGGCCGTGGATGTCACACACCCTGTAAACTGGGGGCCGAGACCTTTCGGATTCGATAGAGTAAGCGAGATACAATACTGCATGCGCAAGCACCCTGAAGTGGCAGTTGACCTCGCCATAATAGCCAATGACAATTATACAGCAATAGGTGGTTTTCGTCACTGCAAATCACTGGTGGCAATCACAATCCCAGAGTCCGTTACATGTATATTGGGGAATGCGTTTAGCGACCTTCCAAATCTGAGGAGAGTGGATATGCCATCAAATCTGAAAATCATTGAAGGAAAGGCATTCTACAATTGTAAATCTCTGAGGCGGATCACGATTCCAAAATCAGTACAAGTAATATATGGTTCTGCTTTCAGAAACTGCGAGAACCTAAGCCAAATTGTAGTAGAGAACCCCAATGTGTTGTTGATTTCAGGTAATTTCAAATCTTCCAAAGGAGCCACCCAAATATCTTACAACGCTTTTTGGGGATGCAAGATACTGCAAGACAAAAATGATCCCTGTACAGGCATAATCAATGGCAAGAGATTTCCATACGCCGACAACGATACCAGGGAATTTGTTTTTACTGACACTCTCTCTTCATATAAATGGTTTTGGATAAATGATCTTCCAAACCTTGAGACCATCACCATCACCCAAAGCACAATCGATTACGATGGCACAAAAAGGAATTCTTATATACGATATATCAACAACTGTCCTAAACTCAAAAAGATAACCTTGCCCGAAGGTATCACGCAAACACCTAAGTTCAGTAATTGTCCATCGCTGGAGGTTGTAACAATACCAAGCACCGTAAAATGGATTCCTGACCATGGATTTGCTGGATGCTCATCATGGAAGGAAATCATTTTGCCTGATAGCATCGAGCGCATAGGGAAATTCGCCTTTGAGGGCTGTGAGAGCCTCCAGTCCATCAACATTCCTAAATCCTGCGTAATTCAGCATGGCACATTCTGGGGATGCACCACTCTGGCCGGAGAAGGCAATCCCGACACAATAACCGTGGACGGACGCAGGTTTTCATATTACGCATTGGACTGTGTGGCCAAATTCGACGATTATGTGCCAGAGTATTTCTTCCAAGGATTCACAACCATGCGCTCTCTAAAACTCGTTGGCAATATACGTGTGATAAGAGAAGGCGCTTTTTTGGATTGCAGTTCTCTCAAAAACATCGAATGGCCCGACGGATTGCAGTCTATAGGAGACAAGGGCGAGGTGTCTTATTACGTGACCCCCTACCCTCCGTTTTATGGTTGTACGTCTCTTGAGACCTTGAATTTCCCCGAAGGCTTGAAAACTCTCAAAGGGCCAGTTCCCCACTATAATATAAAGGAATTGACTTTGCCAAGCACTCTTGTGTCTGCCGACATGCTGGATCTGTCAGAACTCGATTCGCTCCAGAAACTCACCATCAAGACCGACAAACTAAAGACCATCGCCCTCAAGCACGAGGAATCCACATGGGAGGTGAGGTTTGATGATGACCGCACCAAACTATACCAAAGATGCGTTTACTTCGGTATCCCATCTACCTCTCATCCCATCGACATCTACGTGACTCCGGACCTCATTCCCGAGTACGAGAAAGAACTCCTGAAAATACTCGACTACCGTGCCACAGGCCCCGAGATTCAAGAAATGGCAAGATTCCACGCAATAGAAGAGTAGAAAAAAAAACTGACAAAAAACATCAACGCCACGAAACGGGAACACTCCCATGTTTCGTGGCGTTTTTCAATTACAATTTTTGTTACTTCACCCAGTCAAAGGTCAATCCATTGAACTTGAGGGTGTGCTCGTTGCCTTCGCCGTAAGTTTCTCTGTTCCAAAAACTGACCTTGATATCCTTGCCCTTCCGGGGAGGATAGATAAGGATGAAATCGTCGGTCTTGGGAACGCCGTTGAATGGAGGCTTCAGCATTGGCTCCAGAGTCTGGGTGGTGGCATTGTAGAGGAAGGCCATGCAGCCAATCTCGTCATACAAGAATTCTTTCTTGTTGGGGTCTTCTGCTTTCAGTTTAAACCACTCATTCTCCTTCTGAAGTTTGGCAGCGTGGTTGCCGTATCCGAAACCACCCACGTGGTAACTAACGATAAGCATCTTCTTGCCGTCGGAACGGTTCCAGTAGGCAGCCTCTATGCCGAGATAGCCGCCGCCCTCCTCGCTCCAGCGGTAATATCCGTTGGCCTTGTCCACTATGTTCCAATCATCTGGTTCGGGCTTGTATCCTTCGTCGAAGTAATACAAGTCCAAAGCCTTCATAAACTGTACAATACCTGCTCCGCCAGTTACCTTGTGTGGCTTGCAGAGTTCGTCATGTGTGTAGCTGTAGGGAAGACTGGGCCAAGATGGTTCGTCTTCCTGAGCCATGCATCCCAATGTGAGGATGCCAAGCAGTAAAGTTGTGATTATTTTTCTCATAATTGCTGTGTGTGGTTTATTTTCTGATATTGACGCACAAGGGGGTTACTTCACCCAGTCAAATGTCAAGCCATTGAACTTCAAGGTGTGCTCGGTCATGCGTTCCCAATCCCTGTCGGCTATGTCGTGCTGATCCACCTTGATATCCTTGCCCTGCTGAGGGAGCTTGAAACGGCGCACCTCCTTGGTGGCGGGCATTCCGTTGAATGGAAGTGTCTTCATGGGCTCCAGTTTCTTGGTGGTTGGATTGTAGAGATAAGCCATACAGCCCGACTCGTAATAGAAAACGTTGCCGTATTCGTCTGGTTTTTCTGTTGTTACGGTAAACCATTCGTTGCTCATCTGGGGACTGGGCATGTTGCTCTCGTAGTCGGAACCGCTCCATCCTACCAGACAGAAACTCAGCAGGAACATTTTCTTGCCGTCCTTGCGGTTCCAATAGGCGCCCCAGTATTCTATTGAGCCGTCGCCCTCCTCTCTGTAATGGAAATAACCGTTTGCCTTGTCGAAGATTGGGTCGTTGCCCCAGCCGTATTCGCCAGCAAGGCCCAAAGCGTCCACAAAACCCTCAATGTCGGCATTGCCGTTCCAGCACATTTCGACATGTTTGCCGCCAATACGGAAAATCCTGATTTGTTTGTCGATTTCATGCACGCAAAATACCCGTCTGTCAGCGTATGGAAACCTGCTCCGGGAACCTCCATGCAATGGACACTTTAACGGGAACCTTTTGCCTTTCCTGAATCCGTGAAGTGACATCTGACGGACGATTCCCTTGTCGATTTTCATTCGAGTCGGACTCGCCTCGTCATCTACACCTTCACGGATTCAAATATTATCAAACAGTGAGGCATTACATAGATAACATGACAATGCAATTCTGCATTTGTGGTTTATAGTATAGGAAATGTCTGACGACATCGCCGTCCACAGCTCTGCCCATCAGCGAAACAGCCTGCGGCAAGCGTTGTATTTTATTTTATAAATTTCCTATTAACAAATAGTTATGCTATATATCGAACATCAGCCGAGCATCAAGAGC
>JAZUEG010000040.1:0-3407 GCA_045640025.1 Bacteroidales bacterium | reverse complement strand
ATTTTACCTCGGCCAAAATCTCAGCCGAAGCCCTTGATACCTCGCGACCACGGGTATATGGAACGGCGCAATATGTGCAGAACTTGTCACAGCCGTTCTGGATTGGCACGTATGCCTCGAACTTATCGGGCTGACGGCCGTCGAGCTGCCAGAAAAAGTCCATCTGGTCGCTCTGCTCCTCACGCTTCAAAGACGGGTAATATGTGCCCTCGTGGACCTTCTCGGCAAGCATCTTATCGAGCGATGGGAGGTCGCGCATATCGAATACGAGGTCGAAGAGCTTGAGGAATTTTTCCCTGTCGTCGGGCAATACGCAGCCAGTCAGGAACGTGGTGAAAGGACGTCCGGGTTTCTGTCGGTTCCAAACGGAGATTAGGTTGTAAACCTTGTCGATGGCCTTCTGACGCACCGAGCAGGCGATAACGCCCAGGAGGTCGGCCTCGTGGGGATTATCAGTCTCCGTCAGGCCCAAAACCTTCTCTATATATGATTTTACTCTGCCAGAATCAGATATGTTCATCTGACAGCCAAGTGTTACTAAGTGGTATTTCATTTTTAATTACGAATTACGAATTACGAATTACGAAGGGCAAAATCAGATGACAATTCGTAATTCGTAATTATTATTACATTTTGTTGAGTATCTCCTTGAATTTCTCGTTGGGCACAAGACCCTCGCCATCAGCTGAAAACTCCGGCCTAAGACGCTCCAGGAAATACATGTCGATGTCCTGATGGTTCTTGATGGCGATGGCTCCGCGCGGGGTGCACACAAAAAAGTCTTTTACCAGCTGATACGTGGAGCTTGAGATATTGATTTTGCCGATTTCGCCGGCGCTCTCCATGCGGTTGGCCACGTTTACGGAGTCGCCCCAGATATCGTATGCGAGCTTGATCTTGCCCACCATACCGGCCACTATGGGACCCGTGTGGATGCCTATTCTGAGCTGCCAGTCCGGAAACTTTCTGGCCGCCTCGCGCTCCTTGTAATGGGCCATGAAGTGCTTGATTTCCAGGGCAGCTAATACCATATCGATGGGGTGAGTGCGGTTGCGGATAGGGACTCCGGCCACGCACATGTAGGCGTCGCCTATGGTCTTGATTTTCTCTATCACATGGTTTTCTATGATATCGTCGAATGCCGAGAAGAAGAAGTCGAGGGCGTCCACAATCTCCTCAGGGCCGAGGTTCTCGCAGGCCTTGGTGAATCCCTTGAAATCGGTGAACATCACCGTGGCGGCCTTGTAGCTCCGGGGGCCGGCGTAGCCTATCTCCACGAGCTCGTTCACCATCTCCTCGGGCATGATGTTGAGCAGGAGGTCGCGGGTTTTCTGACGCTCTATGTCGATGGTCTTGTTGGCCCGGCGGAGGTCGTCGGTGAGGTGCTTGAGCTCCTCGTTCTGCGCTATTAGCTGAAGCTCGTACTGTTTGAGCGGAGTGACATCGGTCTCTATGGCGATAATTTTCTCGAGCCTGTTGCCGTCGTATATGGGAGTGAGGGCGGTCTGAATCCAGAGGTCGCCGCCGCTCTTGCTGGTGCACTGAGTGGTGTAGTTGACGGTGGAGCGGCTCTCCATCATCTGGGCGATGTAGATATTTATGTCCTTGTTGGCGCTCAGCTGCACGATGTTGGGCCCGTACTTGTCTATCACCTCCCATACAGTGTATCCGTATAGGCGGTGGAATGCCTCGTTGGCCCACTGGAGCACTCCGTCGGGGCTGAACATTAGCACGGCGTTGTCGGTCTGCTTCACAATGAGCGAGAGGTTGTCGAGCTCGGCTATCTGGTTTTCGATGCGCTTGTTCTTGTTCTCGATCTGGAGCATGGAGTCGCGGAGGTTGAGCGCGGAGTGAACTCTGGCCATAAACTCCATCTTGTCGATAGGCTTCTTGATATAGTCGTTGGCGCCGGCGTTGAGGGCCTCGCTTACGTCCTTGGGACTCTGGAGGGCGGTCACTATTATCACCGGCACGGTCTTGTATTTCTGCTTTATAAGTTTCATGGCCTCGATGCCCGACATATCCGGCATCCTCCAATCGAGCAATACAAGATCAACATGCTGAGTCTCAACGATATTAAGCGCATCTGTTGCATTGGAGGCCTGATGGACACAGAATACGTCGGTGGTGTCGTTGGATAATACCAGCGACATCAACATGCGACTAATCCTGTCGTCATCCGCTACCAAAATGCTGTAATACGCCATTTTTTATACTCCGTTTTAGGGAACAAAAGTAGTTATTTTTTTTGGATTGACCAAAAAAAAGCGGTGTGTCACGTTCAAAATGCTGAAAGTACATTTTTGGGTATGGATATTATGGGCGGTTGGGGAAATATTCTTTGTGTTTCTGCGTTATGATTGCAAACATATCAGTGTTTATGAAAGCACCGTATTAGTACCCCCAAAAAAACAAAATAACAAAATAATGAAAAAGAGACTTATTATTGCCGCATCCCTGATGATGTGGATGCCTCTCCACTCCTGCGATCTGGAGGATGTGGTGGATGATACCGTTATTGACAATACGACCAATGACGACAAGACTAATGAGGACAAGACTAATGAGGACCCCGTGACAGAGGATCCCAACAAGGACAATCCCGGGAAGGATGACCCCATAAATGATGACCCTGAGGCCGACGACCCGATAAACAACGACCCGGAGCCGGAGGACCCCAAGGTGGATGTTCCGGAGCAGGGCACTGGGCACCAGTATTCTGATAATGAGAAGATAAGGGAGTATGAGCTGATGTGGCCCGAGGAGGACCTGATACGAGCTAATACGGCCAAGGATGCGGACTATATGTCGGAGATGGCCAAGCAGGTGGTGTATTTCTGCAATCTGGCCAGGATGAACGGCAAGCTGTATGCGGAGACTTTTCTGCAATACAGCAATCCATCGCCCGCCGACGATTATTACCTGACTCTGCTTGACCATCTGGACGGTATCAGCTGCATGAAAATGCTGATGCCCGAGAGACAGCTGACCATGGCCGCGCAACACCACGCCGACGACAAGGACAAGAACGCGCACACTTCCGGCGACGGCACGGGCGCAACTGAGCGCATCAGAAGCAAGTTCCAATGCGCCAACTACCGCGCCGAGAATATCTCATGGGTGCGCGACGAGGATGCGCTGGCCCATGTGAACAATCTGCTGATAGACCACGGCAATGCTCCGGGATATGGCCACAGGTACCACATTCTGAGTCCGGCTTATTATTCGATGGGTGTGGGCATCGGCACTGAGAGCAACGGCATGAGCTGCATGGTTCAGGATTTCGGCGCGCCGGGCAATGAGTCGCTGATGGATTTTCTGCACAGGAATTTTAGCCGCGAGATGATAGAGAAGGCTGATGTGGCCCGCAACTGCGACTATCTGAGCGAAGTCGGAGGCCAAGCGGT
>JAZUEG010000039.1:0-2564 GCA_045640025.1 Bacteroidales bacterium | reverse complement strand
TCTTGATACGGCTGCGCATATCCTGCTCGGTAATCTTGCCGGCCCAGATAAACGCGTAGTTCAGGAAGAATCTCTGCTGAGGGGTAAAACCGCTTGCGTCTTTCTCCTGGCTGCCGTTCAGCTGTTTCTGCATAGCGCGGAATGCTATCTTGATACCGCCGTTGTCGGCAATGTTTTCGCCGAGGGTGAGTTTTCCGTTGGCAAATTCGCCGGGCAGTACCTCCTGCTTGTTGAAGTATTCCTCGAGTACGAGAGCGCGGCGGTCAAACTCCTTTTTGTCGTCCTCGGTCCACCAGTTTTTCAGGTTTCCGTTCTTATCGAACTGACAGCCCTCGTCGTCGAAGCCGTGGGTCATCTCGTGGCCTATTACACAGCCTATGCCACCGTAGTTGCAGGCCATGTCGCCGTTGGGGTCAAAGAATGGCGGCTGCAGTATGGCGGCCGGGAATGTAATCTCGTTGGTGGTGGGGTTGTAATACGCGTTGATGGTCTGCGGCGACATTCCCCACTCGTCGCGGTCGATGGGCTTGTTTACCTTGGCGAGCTTGTATTCCAGCATGAAACGGGCCACGTTTCTGTTGTTCTCGAATAGCGAGAGCTTGGGGTCGATGTTCAGGGTGCTGTAGTCGCGCCACTTGTTGGGATATCCCACCTTTACGTAGAATGTGTTGAGCTTCTCTATTGCCTTTTCCTTGGTCTGGTCGCTCATCCATTTCAGCTCGTTTATCATTACCCGGAGCTCGTCCTGGAGCGATGTTACCATGTTCAGCATTTTCTGCTTGGCCTCCTCGGGAAAATATTTCTCCACATAGAGCTTGCCCACGGCCATGCTGAATTTCGAGTTGATCTCGTCGATGGCCTTCTGGTTGCGGTTTTTGTCGGCCTTGGTGCCGTATAGCGCCTGCTGCATCCTGAAGTCCTCGGCCACAAAGTTGTCGGATAGCGATCCTGCTCCAGTGGCTATTATCTTGAACTTCATGTAGGATTTTATTTTTGCCAGGTCCTCGTTGCCCAGTATCTGGGCCACGTTCTTTATGGCGGCCGGCTGGCTTACGTCCACAAACTCTATCTTTGGGTATCCGATGGTGCCGAAATAGAGATTCCAGTCTATGCCGGGATACAGAATCGCGAGGCTGTCGAATCTGGTCTTGTGGTAGTTGGCCTCGGCGTTGCGGAGCTCGGTCTTTGTGGAGTTTTTCTCGGCGATCTTGTTTTCTATATACACGACATTAGCTGCATGTAGCTCGGCCTCTTCCTGGGTTTGGCCAGATAATACAAACAGTTTGGTGATATTCTGTGTGTAGGATTCCCGGATTTTCGTTGTGGCCGAATCGTTGTTGGTGTAGTAGTCGCGGTTGCTCAGCTGAAGGCCGCCCTGATACAGGCTCACAATGGTGTTTTGGGCGTCTTTCACATCAGCGTCCACGCTTATCGACATGAATAGGCTGCTGATGCCGAGGCTTGTGAGGCGGGCCGATGTCTCGGTGGCCGATTGGCGGTCGCTTATCTTGTCCACCATCTCGAGGTATGGCATCAGCGGGCTTGCGCCCTCTGAGTTGCGGCGTGTGCTGTCCATGTATAGGCTGTAGTAGTCGCTTATCTTGCGCTGAATGGAGCCGTCAGCTGAATTGCTATTAGCTGCCTCCTCTATCAGCTTGTTCACTTTTACTACGATGTCTTCCTGCAGGATGTCGAACTGATTGTATCTGGAATATTCAGGTTTTTCGGGCAACTGGGCTATCCATTTGCCGCAGGCGTATTGATAGAAGTTCTGGCCCGGGTCTGTGGAGGTCTCCATCCTCTGCTGATAGCTGCCGGCGCCGGTGCTGTCCTTCTTGGGTGAGCACGCCATGATGGCAGATGCGGCGGCCAATGCTGTTATGATTATCTTTGTGTTCATATTATTTCCGTTAGTGTTGATATTATTTCAATTAATGCGCCAAAGTTATAAAAAAATACTGATATTAGAAAAAATTAAATATAAGATAACTTTGATACTCACTTGCAATCCCAATAATTTGTATTATATTTGCAGCTGAAAATAATTAAACACTTATATATAAAAGTAAAGACAAAAATGAAAGTAGCTATTGTAGGCGCGAGTGGAGCAGTGGGACAGGAGTTCCTCCGCATACTCGCCGAGAGAAATTTCCCTATTGATGATTTGGTATTGTTCGGTTCTGAGCGCAGCGCCGGCACTAAATATACATTCAAGGGCAAGGAATACACCGTAAAGCTTCTCCAGCATGGTGACGATTTCAAGGGTGTGGATATTGCCTTTACATCGGCTGGCGCAGGCACATCCAAGGAGTTTGCCGAGGATATCACAAAGTACGGCGCCGTAATGATCGACAATTCAAGCGCATTCCGCATGGACCAGGATGTTCCATTGGTGGTGCCTGAGTGCAATGCCGAGGATGCCCTCGTACGCCCTCGCGGCATTATCGCCAACCCCAACTGCACCACTATCATGATGGTGGTAGTGCTCCAGCCACTGGAGAAGATCTCCCACATCAAGAGAATCCATGTATCAAGCTATCAGAGCGCATCTGGCGCCGGCGCCG
>JAZUEG010000038.1:0-4224 GCA_045640025.1 Bacteroidales bacterium | reverse complement strand
GATGTCAACGGGAGTATCTGGATGCTTGAATTTCTCCGACGGCGTAAAAGATTCATCGGGATTGTTCGCAAAAAATTTTTTATAGAAAACCATAGGATAGTATTTTTGAGGTATCGCACAGATGACACTGATGACACAGATTTTTTTTAGATTATTCTAATATAACGTAAGTCGATGAATTATCGTTAACGCCTTCGGCGAAATATTATCAGACATAAATTTTCATAAATTAACACGAATTTCTCAAAAATTACTATTCAGAAAAAAATTTATGAACAATTTATGTTAATTAATGGTAATTTGTGTTCTAAAAACAACGCCGTAGGCGGTAAAAAAAACAATCGTAGAACTCACGTTAGTATAAATAAAAAAATCTGTGATAAGATCCGTGTCATCCGTGTCATCTGTGCGAAAATAAAACTTATTTTATCTTGTTTTTTCCAAAATGATTTGTAATCAGACGGCCGGCGATGCTGAGTATCAGCACTATGACAGTGAGAACTAATGCTGCGGCGTAGGCCCTGTTCTGAACCTCCACCTGAGGCGCACCCAGTTGGAAGAATATCGAGAGCGGAAGCGTGGCGGCCGGCTGAGTGAGCGATGTGGGGATACTATCTGAGAATCCCGCCGTAAACATTACTCCGGCGGCGTCGCCAATGGCCCTGCCTATCGAGAGCAATGTGGCTGTGGCAACTCCCGGCGCTATCTGTCGGAACACTATCCCAAGGGTTTGAAGCCTTGTGGCTCCCATCGAGAACGATGCCTCCATAAGGTCCTGAGGAATGTTTCGGGCCACCTCGTCCATCGACCTTATGAAAATCGGGATTATGAGAATCGTGGTTACAAATATTCCTCCCATCAGCGACGTGCGCATTCCGAGATAGACCATCAGTGAAAACGCGAAAGCGCCGTAAACTATCGAGGGGATTCCAAACAATGAATCCAGGGCAAGCCTTACGATGTAGGCGAATTTGGATTTCCTTTTGAGGAAAACATTCAGGTAGAAAACCACGGGAATGCTGAATATCAGACCGATAACCGTGGCGCCCAATACAATGTAGAGCGATCCCACAATGGCATTTAGGAAGCCTCCGCCCTTGCCGAGATAGAATCCTCCTCCAGGCAACGACGATACCATCTCCCAGGTAATGCACTTGACTCCGCGCCAGATTACAGTGCCCAAAATGCTGAGCACAATCAAAAAGAGCGACGCTATGGCAATGCCCATCACTACTTTGGCTATTTTCTCGTGTGTAACGCTTTTCATAATTATTCGTTTTTGGAGATTCGGTGGAGGACAACCCTCGACACAATATTGAAAATTACAACTACCGCAAAGAGCAACAAGGCCGAGAACATTAGCGCGCTCTCATACATTGGCAATGAGAGCATTTCGCCGTAGTTGTTGGCCAGAAGCGCGGGCAGCGGATAGCAAGGATCGAAGACAGATTCCGGAACCTTGGCCATATTTCCGCAGACCATCAGTATTGCGATAGTCTCGCCGAAAGCCCTCGAGATTGCAAGCACCACGGCGGCGATGATTCCCGGCAAGGACTTCTTGAGAACCACCCGGATCGAAGTCTGCCAGCGCGTGGCGCCTATGGAATACGATGCGTCCCTAAGGTCCTGAGGCACTGCACCAAACAATTCCACGAGGAGGCTGATTGTCATCGGCATTATCATAATACCGCCCACAATTCCGGCGGCCAAGGTTGAGTATCCGGCCGAGAATCCGTTGCCCTCGGGAGTTATTGCGGCTATCATCGGGACAATCACCAATGTGCCCCAAACGCCGTAGATCACCGAGGGCAGTCCGGCCAGAATGTCAAGAACAGGAAACACCATTTTCTTGATTTTCGGACGGGCAAACTCAGTGAGAAACAGGGCTGAGAGTAGCGATATCGGCAGCGCGAGTATCAGCGCAATGATAGTGACGGCGAGTGTGGAAATCAGGAACGGGAAAAATCCGAACTTGTTTTTGAAAGGCTGCCAGGTGCTCTCGGTAACGAGGTCCCAGAGCGAGACCTCCTGAAGAATCGGCAATGATTTCAGTACAAGACCGGCTCCCATTATCACCACCAGGAGAATTATCAGAATGCTCATAGTTCCGAAAACTCCCGCCGCCCACTTGTCGATTGCTATCTTGACCGAATTGAAAAAGCGGTAAATGCGGTTCATTTCAGTAGCGACAATGATTCGTTAATTTTTTCATCAGAGATCTCGATGTATCCGGCCGGGCGGTTGTGGGCCTGCCCCTCCTTGCTCAGGATAAATTTCAGAAACTCCACGGCGGCCTGCGATTTAGGAACTCCGTTGCTTACGAGATAAAGGTTTCGGGCAGGAGGCGAGGGATATCTGTCGTCGGCAATGGCCTTCACAAGCGAATCCTTGTTGTCGTAGAAATTCTCTGAATCAGAGATTTTGCCGTCGCCATCTACGTCGATAGGCAGGATAGCCAAGCCGGGATTTGGCTTGTGGGTCTCGTTGTCGTAGGCATAGCCGATGTTGTTGAGGCCGATTCCGAGATTATCCTTCTGAACTGCCGCGGCCACGCCGGGATCGCCGTAGATTGCGGTTCCCAGGAGGTCTTCCTGTTTCATTCCCAGCCACAAGGCCCAGGTTTCGGCGGCTCCGCAGGCGTCGCTTCTTGTGTAGGCGTGAAGCGGAGATTGGTCGTCGGTTCCAATGAGAGCGCCCCAAGTGGTAGTCTCGCCCGAGATCCAGATTTTCTTAGCGTCATCCAATGATAGTCCGTGAGATATCACCTGCTGATACAGAGGGTTTTGTACATTTATGGTTGGGACTACGGCGTCCTTGGCCACGGCAAAAGCAACGGCGCCTTTCTCGGCCTCCTCGGGATAAATTTCGCGCGAAACCATTCCGAAATCCACCATCTTGGCGAGTGCGTCGGTGATTCCCTTGCCAGCGCCGCCGGCTGCTATGTCAACTTTCACTCCGGGATTTATCTGCTGAAATTCATGAGCCCATTCCACTGCCAATGGATACAATGCGAATGCGCCCGAGAGCGATACCTCGCCCTGAAGTCCGTCGCCGTTGGTATTGGCGTTGTTGCCGCCGCCTCCGCACGAAATCAGAAACGTGCTGAGTGCAAGGCTATATAATAGTTTTTTTGTCATAATTATTATGGTATTTTTTTGGGAAGTCGCTTCGCTCAAAATCTTCAAAAAATCTTTTTTATTCTGCCCGAAATCAAGGGCAAAAATAGATTTTTAGCAAAGCGACGTCTTTAATTTAATGTGAGTTCTACGAATTATCGTTAGCGCCTTCGGCGAAATATTATTAGACATAAATTTTCATAAATTAACACGAATTTTTCAAAAATTACTTTTCAGAGAAAAATTTATGATCAATTTATGTTAATTAATGGTAATTTGTGTTCTAAAAATCTCCGCCGTAGGCGAAAGTGGTTTTCATTGAATTAATCTCTTTTGTGGAGGCCACATTCACGTTTGTCGGGGTCTTCCCACCACCAGCGACCGCTGCGGATGTCGTCGCCGGGGGCAACGGCACGGGTGCAGGGCTGACAGCCTATTGAGGGGAATCCCTTGTCGTGGAGTTTGTTGTAAGGGATGTGGTTGGCCTTCACGAAATCTTTCACCTGCTCCTCGGTCCAGTCGATGAGAGGATTCAGTTTTATGATCTGGTCGTTCTCGTCCCACTCCACAAGTTTCATATCCTTGCGGGTAACGCTCTGCTGTCTGCGCAATCCTGTCACCCAAACTTTCAGACCCTTTAGCGCACGTTTCAGAGGCTCGATTTTTCGTATCTGACAACACAAGTGACGGTTCTCGATGCTGTCGTAGAAAAGGTTGATTCCGTGTTTGCTGACCATTTCCTCCACTTTCTGATAATCAGGAAAATAGACCTGAAGTTTTATTCCGTACATTATGTTCGTGAGGTCGATGAGCGAGTAGGTCTCGGGGAAGAATCGGCCTGTATCGAGGGTGAAGATTTTGGCAGTTTTGTCGATTCCGCAGATTATGTGGGTGAGCGCCTGGTCCTCATAACTGAGGCTCGACGACAGGCCGATCTCACCTTTATATTCTTTCAAGAAATACCCGAGAACTTCATCCGTCGGCTTCCCTGAAAATCTTTCGTTTAGTTCTTCTATAGTCATTTTTGTTTTTTTATTTTCGCACAGATGACACAGATTTTTAATGATTTTAAAGTCTCTAAGAGGTTAAGAGGGTTAAGAGTTTTTTT
>JAZUEG010000037.1:0-2636 GCA_045640025.1 Bacteroidales bacterium | reverse complement strand
GTAGGATTCACACAGTCGAGACAACGCTTAGACTCGTTCCAAGCCATTTCCTCGGTAAGGCCGAGGTTTACCTCGAGGTTGTTGCTGCGACGCTCCATAGCGTCCTGCATTGGCATTTCTACGCGCTCCATTGCGGTACGCTCCTTGGCAGGGATAGTCTTGCGAAGGTCGTCGCGCCACTGCTCTGCGCGCTCTGCTTTATAATCTGTCATTTTGCTTTTTTCTTAAAAGATTATAGTTTAGAGATTAGAGTTTAGAGAAACGATTATTGATGAAACGATTAAAGAGTACTCTCCTCTCTAATCTCTAAACTCTCATCTAAATTATTAAAGTGTCTGCTTGTAAGCCTCGAAGGCTTCTTTCTCCTGGTCTTTGTAACCGCCCATACGCTGGAGCATTTCGTTGAAGTCAACCTTGTGAGCGTCGAACTCAGGACCGTCAACGCAAACGAAACGTGTCTTGCCGTCAACCTTTACACGACAGGCTCCGCACATACCGGTACCGTCCACCATTACGGTGTTCAATGATACTACGGTTGGGATCTCGTGCTTCTGAGTGGTCAGGGCACAGAATTTCATCATTATGGCTGGGCCGATTGCTACGCAGAGGTCAACCTTCTCACGGGCGATTACCTCTTCCATACCAACTGTTACCACGCCCTGCTTGCCGTAAGAGCCGTCGTCGGTCATAATGATAACCTCGTCGGAATACTTGCGGATCTCGTCCTCAAGGATGATAAGGTCCTTGGTTCTGGCGGCGAGGATTGTGACAACCTTGTTGCCTGCCTCCTTCATTGCCTTTACGATTGGGAGCAATGGAGCAACGCCAACGCCACCACCGCAAGCCAATACTGTACCTGCATTGTAGATGTGGGTTGGGTGACCGAGTGGACCTACAACGTCGTGGATGTAGTCGCCCTCGTTCATTTGAGAGAGTTTCCAAGTGGTAACGCCGATGCGCTGAACCACGATTGTGATTGTGCCTTTCTCGATGTTGGCGTCAGAGATTGTGAGAGGAACGCGCTCGCCCTTCTCGTCCAATCTGATGATTACGAAATTGCCTGCCTTGCGGGTCTTGGCGATCTCGGGTGCCTCTACCTCAAACTGAAATACATTCTCAGAAAAGGCTACCTTCTTTACTATTTTATTCATTTATTATGATTGTTTGTTTAATTAAGTAATCGAAGTGTTGAAGTGATTGAAGTAATTGAACTCAACTTATGTAATTAATTGAGTTTCGTATTGAGTTTTGTTCTCTAAGAGGTTAAGAGAGTTAAGAGTATTTCCGTTCGCTTGCGAACAAAATCTCTAAAAATTAATACATAAACTCTTACCCCTCTTATCCTCTTAGAGAATACTAATTATTAATTTGCGAAAGTTGAGTATTGAAGCAATTGAGAGGGTTCAATCACTTCAACATTTCAATTACTTCAATCACTTGAATGTTTATCTGATGCTTGCGCCGAGTTGCTTCTCGAATTGGGTGCGGAACGATTCCATAATCTTGTCGATCTCCTTGTCGGTGAAGGTCTTCTCGGGATTCTGGAATGTGAACGATACTGCGTATGACTTCTTGTCGGCGCCGAGTTTCTCGTCGTTTACATAGATGTCGAAAAGGCTTACTTCCTTCAGGTACTGCTTCTCGGTCTTCTGGGCGATGCGCTTAATCTCGTCGAACTTCACCTTCTTGTCGAGGAGGAGTGCGAAGTCACGTTTTACCTCAGGGAACTTACTGATAGCCTTGTACTTAATCTCCTTAGGAATAAAGCGGAGTACGTTGTTCCAATTGAACTCGGCGTAGAACACGTCCTGGCTGATGTCGAACTTTTTGAGGAGTTTTCTGCTGATAGAGCCGAACTCCACGATATTGTCGCGACCCATATTGTAAGCCATACCGTAGGCGAAGATGTCATTCTTCTGAGTCTCAGCCTTTTGTATAGACTCCACATTGTAGCCGAGGCGCTCGAGAACGTTGTTCACGTATGTCTTCAGGAAGAAGAAATTGGTGTTGGCGTCCATAGTCATCCAATTGGCAGTCTGATTCTTACCGCTTTGAACGATCATTAAATGGTTCTCGTCGGCGTAGTTGGCGAGGTTGCCCTTGTTGTCGGACTTCCTGAGGCCCTTGGTCCAAACGTTTCCGAACTCATACAATTTTATAGAGTCGTTCTTCTGGTTGATGTTGAAAGCCACCGACTCCAAGGCACCGAAGAGCAAGGTCTGACGCATTGCGTTCATCTGAGCCGAGAGTGGATTCATCACCATTGCGAGATTCTCAGCCTTGTATGACTCAAGACCCTCGTAATAAGCGCTCTGAGTCAGCGAGTTGCACATAGCCTCGCAGTATCCGTTGTCGGAGAGGTAATTGCTGATTTTGTCAACAATCTTTTCCTTATTTGGCTTGCTGATGTACGAGAGAACTGAGTGAACCTCGGTTGGGATCTCAACATTGTCGTAGCCGTAAATGCGGAGAATTTCCTCGGCCACGTCGCAGTTGGCGGTTACGTCCACACGGTAAGTAGGAGCCTTAACTACCAAATAATCAGCGCAATCCTCGGCAATCTCGAAATCGAGCGAGAGGAGGATGTTCTTAACCTGCTCGGGAGCGATCACCTTGCCGATGATTCGGTTTAGGTA
>JAZUEG010000036.1:0-3269 GCA_045640025.1 Bacteroidales bacterium | reverse complement strand
CCATTGTAGAAGTTCTGTCCGTATGGTAATCTATCACTTTCTCCTTTGTTGTACTTGTAGCCTTTAACCGCAATTTTTGATTGGAATTGCGAAATCGTACCATCTACAGGTATACCTGTAAATTTAATGTGCTGGGAACTTGCGTTTGCGAATAATAATACGCAAATTAATAAAGTAAAAATTTTTTCCATTATTTATTAATTAAGTTATTACTATATGCATTGCGACTATTAGGAAGCGGACCTCAGGGCATAAAAAACGTGGACTCTAACCTTATCCACAACCTTAGGCCCTGAGAAGCCCGCTTAAACAGACAAGTCTAGTCCACGCCATACCGCAGACATTCACAGACTTATTCGTGTTTAAGCATATTGAATTTCTCAGGTTCAAGGTTTGCTCCGAATAAATAGCAAATGCTAGTTAATTATATTTTCTATGTTTTGTTGCGTAACTAGTTACGCATTTTTCAAAATCTTTGTTTTGATGTGGCAAATTTAGAAATTATTTTTGAGTTGGAAAAAGATTTTGGCGTATTTTTTTTGCACCTCTGATTCTTTGGTATTTTTCGCCGGAGGCGATTAGGGGAATTTTTATTTGGGAAATATGGAAAGTTTTTTGTAACTTTGCGGTAAATAAAAATCACAATCCTATGCTCGTAAAGTTTGACTACGCTATGAAGACCTTGTTGAGGAACAAGGCCAATTTTGATGTCTTGGAGGGCTTTATTGAAGTCTTCCTGGGTAAGAAATGCACTATCCTGAATATACTGGAAAGTGAGTCGAATCAGGAATCTGAGGAGGACAAGTACAACCGCGTGGATATCAAGGCTGTGGACGATAAGGGTGAGATTTTCATTGTGGAGGTTCAGACCACGAGATACACTTATTATATGGAGCGAATCCTCTTCGGTGTTTCCAAGGCGGTGGTTGAGCAAATCAACAATGGCGAGGATTACGGCAAAATCAAGAAAGTATATTCAATATCGATAATTTACTACGATTTCGGAATCGGCGAGGATTTCATCTATGAGGGCAAGACAAGTTTCGTTGGTCTCAATAAAAACGACAAGCTAAAAATCTCGCGTAAGGAAGATCTAACTCTTGAGGAAATCGAGAAAGGAGACAGCCGTCAGTACAAATATACCAATATGGAGCCAGGCGACATTATGCCTGTCTATTACCTGATAAGGGTAAAACAGTTCCGCGAGTCAGCCCGTAACGCTATGAACGAGTGGATGAACTTCCTGAAAAACAATTCAATAAGTCCTGATACAACAGTTCCCGGTCTCGAAAAGGCAAAGGAAAAACTCGACGTTGACAAGATGTCTCCCGAAGAGAAATTGAAATATCAGCGTCATCAGGAATCCCTTCACAACGAGTTTGATGCTATCCGTTGGGCCACTGCGTCAGGAAAAGTGGAAGGACGTATTGAAGGCAGGGAAGAAGGCCGTGCCGAAGAACGCGCCAAGGCTCATCAGGAACTCTTGGAAAATGCCTCTGAAATCTACAAGAATGGAATGATGAATCTCAATCAGATTTCTCAGTTTCTGAAAATTGATTTGGAGGAATTGAGGGATTTTGTGGAGAAAAATAAATAATAATTTCGGCAATTATGAGAAGTTTCATTACAACAGGCAAGTGCATTCCTTCAATGCATTATATGGTTGATATTTCACGTCAGGTGGAATATGGAGCCAATATGGTGCGCAAGGGCGACTATTTCTGTATCAACAGGGGACGTCAATACGGAAAGACTACAACTCTATCACTCCTCAAGAAAAAACTTGAGGCTGAGGGTTTTGTGGTGTTCTCTATCAGTTTTGAGGGATTGGAGGATTGTGCATTCAATTCAGTGGAAAAATTGATTACAAATTTCTTTTTAAGTCTTCAGGAATCGATTCCTAATAACTTGTCTGACGAAAACTGTACTCTCGTAGATTCTTTTTCAAATAAAGACGAATACAATTCGTTCTCCTTCCGACGTGTTGTTAGGCAGTTGTGTTCTGAGCAAAAAGTAGTTGTGTTCATTGATGAAGTCGATCAGGCAAGTAATTATCCTTCTTTCATAAAATTCCTTGGACTACTGCGTGATATGTACTTGAAACGTGACGAGGCGCCTACATTCCAGTCGATTGTCCTTGCAAGCGTTTTCGATATCAAGAATCTTCGTCTGAAAATCCGTCCTGAGGAAATGCATACTTTCAATTCTCCCTGGAATATTGCGTTGCCTTTCAATGCCGAAATGGAATTGCCTGTGGACGGAATCGCAAATATGCTGAGCGAATACAAGGCTGACTACAATGTTGATTTTGATGAGAAATTGGTAGCCAAGGAGATTTTCAACTGGACTTCTGGTTATCCATATCTGGTTTCAAATATTTGCAGAATCATCGCCGACCCCGACAATAAACTCTCGTGGGACAAATATGGGGTGGAGGAGGCCGTAAAGGTGATTTTGAGGGAGCCCAACTGTCCATTGGTAGAGTCGTTCACAAAGAAACTTTCCGACTATCCCGAACTCGCAACCTTGCTCCGTGAAATCCTGTTCAATGGCACACGTATGGGTTTCGTGATTCAGGAGAAATACACCAAACTTGCTTATATGTTTGGCTTTATCAAGGACAACAATTCTCAACTTCAGATCTCGAACCGTTTTTACGAATTAATGCTTTACAACCTTTTCATTGAGGAAGATAAGCACAATTCGCTTTACTCTAACGGCGCCAATGAGAAGAATCAATTCGTTAAGGACGGTTATCTTGATATGCCTCTGATACTGAAAAAATTCAGTCAGCATTTCAATGACGTTTATGGAACCAACGATGAGAAATTCATTGAAAATCAGGGACGTAAAATGTTCCTTCTGTATCTGCGTCCTATTATAAATGGTATAGGGAATTATTATGTGGAGGCCGAGACCCGCGACCATACCCGAACAGATATCGTTATCGACTACAAGGCTAAGCAATATGTAATCGAGTTGAAAATCTGGCACGGCGAGGAATATAACCGCAAGGGAGAGATTCAGTTGTCGGAATACCTCGACTATTTCCATTTGGACGAAGTCTATATGGTTTCCTTCTGTTTCAACAAATCAAAAGTTCCCGGTGTCCACGAGGTAATGCTTGGTGGCAAGAAACTGATTGAGGCGGTGATATAGAAACTATCAGTTTTTTTCAAAAACTTTTATTATCTTTGCCTCAGAAACTAAATCCCAAACCTATGCTCGTAAAGTTTGACTACGCTATGAAGACCTTGTTGAGGAACAAG
>JAZUEG010000035.1:0-21035 GCA_045640025.1 Bacteroidales bacterium | reverse complement strand
GAACAAACCGATCTTACCTCCCTTCAGGTAAGGCTCTATCAAGTCGATTACCTTGATACCTGTGTAGAGAACCTCCTTACTTGTAGCAAGTTCCTTATACTCAGGTGCCTGTCTGTGGATAGGATAGCCGCCTTCTTTGCCTAATTCTGTAAGTCCGTCGATAGCTTTGCCCACCACATTCATCAAACGGCCCTTTATCTTGTCGCCTACAGGCATCAGGATTGGGCTTCCTGTTGGATAAACCTTAAGACCGCGGTACAAGCCATCGGTTGACTCCATAGAAATAGCGCGTATTGTGTGCTCGCCAATATGCTGCTGGCACTCCAGGATTATCTTCTCACCATTGTCGCGGGTGAGCTCCAGAGCGTCGCATATTGCTGGTAACGATGCGCCTGTCTTCTCGAAACTTACGTCCACAACAGGGCCGATTACCTGTACAATTTCACCATAATTTACTTCCATGGAAATATGTTTAAGTTATACTTTTTTCACTTCCCCAAACTTAAATATTTATTATCAAGTTCGCAAATTTTTTTTAAGAAAAATTTAATGTAAAATTACAATTAATTGTTTATTAGCTGATTTCGGCCCTGGATTATTTTATTTGCAATTCTCTCATTTTATCAATACCTTTGCCTCCACGATTAAACACACAAAAAATGAAGAAACAAATCGCTGCCCAGTACGTATTCACCAACTGCGGCCAGCCCATACGCAACGGAGTTGTAACATACGATTCCGAGAACGGTCTGATACTTGATATTCAGCCGCTTAGCCACGAGGTAGCTAATACCGAACATTATAATGGTGTGCTTGTGCCAGGCTTCGTGAACGCCCACTGCCACCTCGAGCTCTCCCACATGAAGGGCCTCATTCCACCGTGCGGCCATCTCATCGACTTCCTACAGAGCATATCGCATTACCAGGGAAGCCTCCAGTTCAGCCTTGAGAAATGTATCTCAGCTGATGCCGAAATGTATCTCAATGGCATCAATCTCGTAGGCGATATCTCCAACACCGCCGATTCCGCCCCCGTGAAGCGTCAGAGCAGGATCCGCTATCATAACTTTGTGGAGCTGATAGGCACCACACCCGAGCGCATCGCCCGCGATATCGAACAATATAATAAGGTGTCATCGGAGTTTTTGCAGCTAATGGCGAAAAATCCTACATGCGCCACTCCCCATGCCCCGTATTCGGTATCGCCAGATCTTTTCCTGACAATCAACAGACTGAACTCAGCCAACCGCTCAGTAGTCTCCATCCACAACCAGGAGACCGAGGCCGAGAACGAGCTATACATTTCACATACAGGTTCAATAGCCGACCATTTCCCATTGGACCTCAGCCCGATACCTACCACAGGAAAACGCTCGTTGGAGTCATACGTACATTACCTGACCGACTACGAAAACGTGCTACTTGTCCACAACACATTCTCGCGCCGTCAGGACTTCGAGATAGCATTGTCTCAGCTGAAACACCCACATTTCGTGCTTTGTCCGAAATCGAATCTCTATCTCGAGAACGCCTTGCCCGACCTCAACACAATGCTCGACATGAACCTCGATATCTGCCTCGGCACCGATTCTCTATCAAGCACCGATACTCTATCAATACTTGATGAGATGAAAGTTCTTCGCAAGAACTTCAGGCAATTATCGTTTGAGAAACTTCTCCAAATGGCCACCATCAACGGAGCCCGCGCCCTCTGCCAGCAAAAAGGTTTTGGCCAGCTAAAAGCAGGAATGTCACCAGGCCTCCTCCTCCTCGAAAACTTCGATTTCCAAGAAATGAATATCAGCGAGGAAACGACAGTAAGACGTGTTTGCTAATTACGAAATCCGAATTACGAATTACGAATTAGCGCTCTCTAATCTCTAATCTCTATACTTTACACTTTAAACAATGTCCCTTCCCATTTCCGCCATAGTACCCGAAGTAATTGAGAAACTTCGTGACAATCAGTGTGTTGTAATCACCGCGCCTCCAGGTACGGGAAAGAGTACGCTGTTGCCATTGGAGGTTTTGAAGAAGTTTTTGGCCGTTGATGGCCAAGATAAAATCCTGATGCTGGAGCCACGACGCCTGGCCGCGCGCTCCATAGCCAGACGTATGTCCGATATGTTGGGCGAGAAGGTGGGGCAGACCGTCGGCTACCGTGTCAGGTTCGAGTCGGTGGTTTCAGCTGATACACGAATCGAGGTACTCACCGAGGGAATCCTTACCCGTATGCTTCAGGCTGACAACGAGTTGAAGTACGTGTCAGTGATAATCTTCGACGAGTTTCACGAGCGCAGTCTGAACGCTGACTTGGCTTTGGCTTTGGTTCGTGAGTGTCAGCAAATTCTCCGCCCCGACCTGAAAATCGTTATAATGTCGGCTACCATCGATTGTGACAAGATTTCACAGATGCTCGATGCGCCCGTGATTTCGGCCGAGAGCAAGATGTACGATGTCGAGATAAGTTACGAGGGAAACGTGGACCCGCAGAATTGCGCCGAGCTCACCGCCATTACTATAGCGCGCATTTTGCCGAAACGTGAGGGCGATATCCTCGCGTTCCTGCCTGGCGAGGGCGATATTCACAAGTGCGAGGAACTTTTGCAGAAATCCATCGACCCCGAAATCCGCATCCATCCGCTCTACGGAATGTTGCCGATTCACAAGCAGGCCGAGGCCATTATGCCCGACAAGCAGGGAAGGAGAAAAATCGTTCTCGCAACCTCCATTGCTGAAACCTCACTTACGATACAAGGTGTCAAGATAGTAGTTGACAGCGGATTGTGCAAGATTCAGAAATATGATTCCGATACGGCTCTCTCAAGATTGGAGACCGTGAAAATCTCTATGGATATGGCCGATCAGAGGGCTGGACGTGCAGGACGATTGAGCAACGGATATTGTTACAGGCTTTGGGCAAAGAGCGAGAATCAGTATATGCTTCCGAACCGCCGTCCCGAGATTGAGTACGCAGACCTCACTCAACTCGTTCTCGACCTCGCGCGC
Source organism: Bacteroidales bacterium (assembly GCA_045640025.1). GTDB lineage: Bacteria > Bacteroidota > Bacteroidia > Bacteroidales > UBA3824 > UBA3824. The sequence continues at coordinate 18,026 of JAZUEG010000035.1, read as the reverse complement.
TGGGGTGAGAACGATCCTGAGAATCTTCAGTGGCTGACTCCGCCCGATAAGAAAAACATTCTTCAGGCCCGAGACCTTCTTCAGAAACTCGACGCTTTGGATGACGACGGAAATATCACGAAGGCGGGAATTGAGCTCAGCAAGATTCCGACTCATCCGCGAATCGCCAAGATGCTGATGATGGCGCGTCAGGAAAATCTCTCGCCATTAGCTGCCGATATCGCAGCCATCCTCGACAACCGCGATCCGCTTCCAAAGGACGAGAGTGTGGATTTCAACCTGCGAATAGAGGCTCTGCGTCGAAACCGCCGCGACAATCGCCACAATCCCGCCTTCGATAACATTGAGCGCAACGCCGTTCAGTACCGCAAAATGTTTGACTGCAAGGTAGATAACGAGCCGTTCGACTCATACGACACAGGATTGCTCTTGGTGGAGGCGTTCCCTGAGCGCATAGCATCAGCCCGCCCTGGCAACAATGCCCGTTTCCTGATGACCAACGGAAATCTCGCGATGATGGACTACAAGGATCCGCTCGCGGGCGAGAGTTGGATTGCCATTGCATCGCTAAACGCGCGCGAGGGCTTGGGAAAGATTTTCCTTGCCTCTCCGCTCGATCCCAAGAGCCTTGCGCCGATGATAAAGACCCGTGACACAATTACTTGGAACACCAAGAAGGGTGGGGTAGTAGCTGTCTCGCAGGTGCGCCTTGGCTGCATTATCCTACAGGAAAAGCCACTCAAGAACGCCGACCCAGAAGTGATAGAGTCAGCTATATTAACCGCCATCGAGAAGGAGGGCGACGTAATCCTCGATTGGAACGACGACGTGATTGCCTTGCAAAACCGCATCCTCTCGCTCCGCATTTGGAATCCCGACGACGAGTGGCCCGATGTTTCAACCGAAACTTTAATCAAGACTTGCAAGGATTGGATAACGCCATATTTAGGCAACTCACGAACTTTGGAGCAACTCAATAAAATCGACTTGCTCAACGCCATAAAATATAGTTTGGAACCGTCGCTCCAAAATGCTCTTGAACGTCTTGCGCCCACACATATCCAAGTACCAAGCGGAAGCCGCATAAAGTTGAAATACCTTCCCGACGGCTCGCAACCAGTATTGGCCGTGCGTCTTCAGGAATGTTTCGGTCTCCAGTATACGCCGACTGTCAACAACGGAAAGAATTCCGTTCTTATGCACTTGCTGTCACCAGGTTACAAGCCCGTCCAGATTACAAGCGACCTCCGCAGTTTCTGGGACAACGCCTACTTTGAGGTCCGCAAAGAGCTCCGTTCCCGCTACCCAAAACACGTCTGGCCTGACGACCCAATAAATGAGCAGGCGGTAAGAGGAGTTAAGAGGAAGAGCCAAAACTGATGTTTGGTTTGGATTTTGTTAAAAAATTGAAAATAAGTTCTTGAAAATCAGTAGTGATTGAGTTTGATTTTTGAGATAGGTTTGAAACTCTTATTTTGGCAATATTTATAGTTTTGGGTAAAACTCGTGTCAGTTTTACCCCAAAGTGTGTGATTTTTGATACTTTGGGTAAAACTGGAAGTTTTAGGTTGGTTAAATTATATCAAAAAAACAAGCGATACTTCATCCGTAACCCTAAAAAAAACATAATTACGGATGAAGTATCGCCGATAATATGCCGTAACTTACTTTTGCAATTACGTTATGGCAAAATATAAATTTATTATATGCCATAAATTACTTTTGAAATTGTGTTATGGCAATTTATTTTATTATCTCTTTCAGCGTTATCTCTTTCTGTACTATTTGAGAATACTGGTTGAGTTTTACGCCGTTGGTTGTTATCATCGTGAAAATCGGTGATTTGTGGGGTTTTGATTTATCCATAAACATACCGATGTTGTAGTTCATCTTGTCGTAATATTTCTCGTTGAAGACGTACTGGCTTTTGCTGTGCTTGATTTCACAGATGTTGGCGAAACCGTCGGCACGGTCTATTACGAGGTCTATCTGGACACCCTCGCCGTCTCTTGGCTGATAGATCCACGAGAATACGTTTGTTATGATTCCTGAAATGCCGAGAAGCTCCTTGATTTTCTTTATGTGGTTCAGACAAAGTATCTCGAAGGCGTATCCAAGCCAAGTGTTTACCTCGGGGGTGTTTATCGACAAGGTCCAATATTCCTCGTCGTTTATCTTCTTGTTTTTGATGAAGTTGAAATAGAAAAGCGTGTAAGGGTCTATCAGCTGATACATTTTGTCACGGCTGTCCTTCCCGTAAGAATAATATGACCTGATAAACTCGCAAAGTTCAAGATTCTCAAGGACTTTGGTGAGTGTTCCGCTGGTTTCTTTTCCAAATTCTTTTACGATTTCGTTTCTGGAAAGTCCTTTCTTTTTGCTTGATAGTATTTCTACAACTCTGATATGGTCTTCGCTGTTTTTGAAAAGCGAAGAATATAGGTTGTCGAATTCTGTGCGCATATATCCTCTTTTATTGAAGAATAGGTTGTCGATGTTTTTGCTGAATACAAGTTCCGGGTTCAACAAATCAAGGTAAAATGGAATTCCTCCCATTATCATATAGCACTGTGCAACCTGCATATCATTGAATATGAATTTTTTTGCCTTGAAGTACTTCTTGCAGTCTTCTATTGTAAATGGCAAAACCTCAATTCTATACGTGAGTCTATTGTGCAGACCTCCGTGGTTGTTTATAAGTTTATTGGTAATCCAAGAGGCAGACGAGCCACATACTATGAACTTGATATTTGGTTGTGCTGAGGCCCAACTGTTCCAAAAATGTTCCAATGCTTGAATGAATCTTGATTTTGGAGTGTCGAGCCAAGGCATTTCGTCGATGAACACAACTTTTTTGCTTTCAGGATTTACGGATAGTATTTCTGAAAGGTAATCAAATGCGTCGAACCAATTTGAGGCTTTTTTATCGCAGCCGTATTTTGCCAATGCCTTGTTGAATTCGTTGATTTGATCCTTGAATTCGCAATTCGCAATTCCTGCCATATAGAAATCGAACTTGTCCTCAAAGAATTGGCGAATTAAGAATGTTTTTCCAACACGACGTCTTCCGTAAACTGCAACAAATTCCGATCTGTTGGATTTCATCATTCTCTCCAGCTCGTTAACTTCTTGATCTCTTGATATTAATACCTTGTCCATAGCATTGTTGTTTTGGTTGCAATTATACGAAATATTGGGATATTAACCAAATATTTTGTGTTATATTTTCCCACAACTCACTTTAAAAATGCTTTTGTGGGGAATTATAACCTGATTTTTGGTGCTATATTTCCCCATAACTCGCTTTTGAAATCGCGTTATGGCGAATTATAAACACCTATTTTGTCACTTTTTCGATTTTGCAGGTGTGGTGTTTGCCTTCTTCTCCGTCTTTGTTGTAGTTGATTCCAACGAGAAGGATGTCGCCTGTGTATTCCGAGATTTTGCCGGTGTATTGCTTTTTGTGGATCTGGCTTATGGCGGTTTCGGCGTCCTGGTTGAATTTTAGTTCAAGTATTATTGCCGGACTGTCAACGTTTTTGCGTGGAATCAATGCAATGTCTGCAAACCCCTTTCCTGTAGCGAGTTCGCGGTGCATTATGTAGTCGTTTTTCGCGAAATAGTAGGCAAGACTTAGCACGCACGACAGGGAGTTCTCGTTGTTGTATGACAAAACGCTGACCTCTTTGTCGTGAACTTTCTCAATGCCTTGGGCTACAGCTTCCTCGTCGCCGTTGAGGGTGGCTTCAAGTAATTCTTCTGAGTCGTATAGCGCGCGGTTCACCTCGGTCCAATCGGTGTTCTCTATGGCGTTGGTGATTTCGAGTTCCACCTCCTTGTTTGGAATGTAGCAACGCTGTTTCATTGGGTCGTATGCAAGGTATCCCAAGTGGATGAGTACGGTGAAAACGTCGTCTTTGGATCTCACAATCGACATATCGTTCTGGAATTTGGTGGTGTTTACCCTGCAACGCTCTCCTGTCAGCATTTTGATGAAATCATCCTTTAATCCGAAGAAATTGCCTGATATGTAATGCGATACGTTGTCGAAGGAGCCGGTGTTCGCCCAAAAACTGGTGCATTGTTTGGCGTTGATTGCCTTTATTACTGAACTTGGATTGAACATTGAGGGCTCATTTCCTATCTGGTAGCCGTCGTACCATTTCTCCATTTCGCTGTAATCCATATCGTATTTCTCGCATAATGCTTTAACTTCGTTCTTGGTGAAGCCGAAGTATTTGTCCATTTGCAGAGGTTGTATCATTGAGTATTCCTGGAAGTTATTGAGGGCCGACTCGGTCTTGAATTTCTTGATTGGAAGGATTCCTGTGAGATAGACTGCAGCGAATACACTTGTAGTGTTGCTGCCCTTGAACATTCTGCGAAGCCAATTCACGTATGAGTCCATAATTACACTTCCGGCCTCGAATTCCCTGCATATTGCGTCCCACTCGTCGATTATCATAATGAATTTCTCGCCGATGTTTTGCGTTATCTTTATGAGAGTTTCCATAAGGTCGTCGCCCTCTGAGAATTTTGCGACTTCAGGAAACATTTCAATGGCCTCTTTCTGAATGGCTTTCTGGATGTATGATACGATATTCTCGTCGTTCTTGTACCTTGTGGTGAAATCGGTAATGTCGAGTTTTATTACATTGAATTTGTTGATGAACTTCTCGTAATCCTCGTCCTTGCTGATTTCGAGTTTGTCGAATATTGAATGGGAATCGCAGGATTTGTCATAGTATGCGCATAGCATTTTAGCCGCCATTGATTTTCCAAAACGGCGCGAACGTGTTACGCAACTGAACATATTTTCTGTGTTCAGTGTGTTGTTCACTACGTTGATAAGTCCTGATTTATCAACGTAATATTTATTTGTAGAGACCTCGAATTGTCCTTTTCCTATGTTTATATATGTTCCCATAATGTTCTGTTTTATAGATTAGAACTCCAGCTTGAACTTGCCGTTTGCCTTCAGCTGTTCGTAGACTACCTTGTTGAAGGTGTAGTATTTTGGAGTGCGGCCTATGTGGTGGCTTATTGTGGTGCTTGGGCTTATGGTTTCGGCCTCGGTGATTACGCCTACCTGAAGGATTTTCTTCATAAAGTTGCGGCGGTCGAAAGTGGTTTCAAGTATTGCTTCATATAATCTCTGCAAGTCGGGGATTGTGAACTCGTTGTCCATAAGGTTGAATCCGATTGGCTCAAAGTGGATTTTCTCCTTGAGGGTCTGAAGCGCACGGTCGAGGATGTTCTTGTGGTCGAAGGCTAAAGAAGGCAATTCCTTGAGGTCGAACCACTTGGCCTCGCTTGCGTCGTCGCCACCCTGAACATTAGATTTCTTGATGAGCGAGTAATAAGCTATTGAGATCACGCGCTCACGTGGGTCGCGGTCGATATCTGTGAAAACCTCAAACTGGTCAACGACTTCCGGGCTCAGCGATGTCTCTTCCTTGAGCTCGCGTCGGATACACTGGTCGGCGGTCTCGTCCATACGCAGAAAACCTCCCGGCAATGCCCAACAGTCCTTGAAAGGCTCTATGCCGCGTCTGATGAGAAGAATCTTGATGTTGTAGCCGTCGAAACCAAATACGGCACAGTCGGTTGCCACCGCTGGGTGGGGATATTGATAGCAATATTTCTCGTCCATAATGTTTTTATAAAAATTCCGTGTTATTGTTACGCAAAATAACAACTTTTACTTTAGATTTCCAAATTTTTTTAGGTACAAAATTTTTTCTACCTTTGCCTTATACAAAAAATCTGATAATTATGCCAATCAAAGACTGGAGCGAGGACGACCGACCACGCGAGAAACTTATGAATCAGGGGGCTGAGGCTTGCTCTGCCGCCGAACTTATCGCCATACTCATCACCAACGGATCACGCAAAAAATCCGCTGTGGAGTTGGGCGCCGATATTATGAAGCTGTTCGACAACAATCTTATAAATTTTGTGCGTGGTTCTTTGTCGGAATATAAGGATGTGGATGGGATAGGTCCTGCCAAGGCTTGTATCATAAAGGCCGCCGCTGAGCTTGGCCGTCGCATTGCATTGGCAAATGTTGGGGAGGACGTCATAATTAATACTACCGAGGCAGCCTACCGCCTTATGCGTGACCTCCGTCAGATTCCTCACGAGGAATTTTGGGCTATCTACACTAACAATTCTGGAAAACTTATCCGCAGATACAAGGTTGCCGAGGGCTCCGCTGGTAATGTTCCGGTTGACATAGCCAAGATTATCCGTCAGGCTATCAACGTGAACGCTACGAGGATAATTCTCTGCCACAATCATCCCGGGGGAAGTATGCGCCCTTCCAACGAGGACATTCACCTTACCCGCGATATTCAGACTGTCTGCAAGTGCCTTAATATAAGCGTGATAGAGCATGTAATCATTGCCGGCGACCAGTATTATAGTTTTCTGGAAAACGATTTGCTGTAATCTCTAAACTTTAAACTTTACTCTTTCAACTTTCCAGTTTTTTTTATTATCTTTGCATCTTGTAATTTATAGTGTCAAGATTGTGGAAATTAGGGTATTGGACCATAGCGAGATAGATATGAGGAAGTGGGAGAGTTGTGTTGGCAATTCGCTCAATACCTGCATTTTCGCTCACTGCTGGTATCTTGATTCTCTGAGTTTTAGCTGGGAGGCTGTTGTGATGGGCGATTACGAGGCTGTTATGCCGTATTTTGTGGATAACGGCAAGGCGTGCCTGAAGTTTGGCGTTGCCTGGACGGGAATCTACTCCAGGAATTGTGTGGATTCCGAGATCAGCAGGCTGTTCATCAATGCCATCGACATCAGGTACAAGAAGATAGACCTTGTTTTCGATAAGTATTTCGTGATGCCGGATGGGGATACAAAAGGTATATTTCAGCTGAAAAAAATATATCAGCTGGACACTGTGAATCCGCCTGAGCAGTTTAAGACCGGCGACGGTTTTTTGGAGGTGCTCAAGCAGAAGTATCCTAAGTATTACAAGGCCGATATCCGTTTCCGGGAATATAATCCGAAAAATGTTAGATTGCTGCCTTACGAGAATCTGATGGCTCTGGACCGTAAGCTCAATGTGAGACATGCCCTGAAGCTGAGAACTCTTACCGAGAGGGCTGTGGTGAAAAAGTTTGGCTACTATATGGAGATATCGCTGAGCGACAACAAGCTGCACGGCGCTATATTGGTGACTTTCTGCGACAGCTACATTTTTGTGCCGTTTATGAAATGCCGTAAGATTCGGAAATCGTTTGCGCAATATACCATGCTGCTCGATTTTGTGATGAGGCATTTTGCATACAGGCCGGGAATCCTGGTGATGGATGCTTCGCGGCTCGGCATCAGCAATGATGTGCTCGACAACCTGGGTGCCGAATGTTTCAGCACCTACCGCTACAAGGCCAATATGATGGTGAAACTGCGGAAGTTGCTGAGGATTAGAACTTAATATGAAATTATTAATATATGAAAATTCTATCATATAATCTCAACGGCATACGTGCCGCTGTTACCAAAGGTCTATACGATTGGCTAAAAAACGAGGCCCCAGATATACTGTGTATTCAGGAGACCAAGGCTCAGCCTGAGCAGATTGATGAGGTGGAGTTCAAGCGTCTGGGGTATCATTGTTACTGGTTTTCGGCCCAGAAGAAAGGATATTCGGGAACCGGTATCGTAACAAAGATAGAGCCCAGGCATGTGGAATACGGCATGGGCATCGATAAATATGACGAGGAAGGCCGTGTAATCCGAGCCGACTTTGATGATTTTTCGGTAATATCTGTATACCATCCATCGGGCACAAGCGGCGATGAGCGTCAGGCTTTCAAGATGACTTGGCTTGAGGATTTTTCGGCATACGTGCAGGAGCTCAGGAAAACGTATCCGCGCCTTATTGTGAATGGAGACTTCAATATCTGCCGCCTATGGATAGATATCCACAAGCCTGAGAAGCATGAGGAGGTTTCGGGTTTTCTGCCCGAGGAGCGCGAATGGTTCAAGAGGTTTGTGGAGCTGGGCTGGGTAGACAGCTTCCGCGAATTCTCGCAGGACGACAAGCAATATTCGTGGTGGAGCTACCGCGGCGTATCGTATCAGAAAAACCTCGGATGGCGTATCGACTACAATATGGTGACCGAGAACCTTAAGGGCGAGCTTAAGGGCGCTTTTATTCGTCCCGAGCTCCGCTACAGCGACCATTGTCCTGTAGGCATCGAAATTTTTTAAGCGAAACGTCTGCTTATGATAGGAACAGTAATAAAATCGACAGGAAGCAATTATCTCGTGGATTGCGGTGATAATAAGGTGATAGACTGCAAGATACGAGGCAAAATCCGTCTGGCCGGCATCAGGACCACAAATCCTGTTTCGGTGGGCGATGTGGTGGATTTTGATATGGAGCCGGCCGGCGATGTGGGCGTGATCACCAGGATTCACGACCGCAGAAACTACATTATACGCAAGGCCACCAACCTGAGCAAGGAGTCGCATATCATTGCAGCTAATATGGACCAGTGTCTGCTCGTTACTACGTTGATAATGCCCGAGACTCCGCTGGAGTTTGTGGACAGATTCTTAGTGACTGCCGAGGCTTACAAAGTGCCGGCCGTTATAGTATTCAATAAATGTGATCTTTACGTGGAGGGAGCTGAAGAGGTGCTTGAGGAGACTATGGAGATTTACCGGAACATAGGCTACCGCTGTCTGGCCGTATCGTCGGTAACGGGCGAGGGCATCGACGAGCTCCGCGAGATACTACGCAACAAGACTACACTGCTTTCAGGCAATTCAGGCACTGGCAAGTCGACTCTGATAAATACTGTGAATCCGGGGCTCAATCTGAGGACGGGCGAGATATCTATGTCGACATTAGCTGGCAAACACACCACAACCTTTGCCGAGATGTTTAATCTCGATTTTGGCGGACGCATTATTGATACTCCCGGTATCAGGGGATTCGGTATCGTGAGGATGAGTCCCGAGGATGTGGCCCACAATTTCCCGGAGATTTTCGAGAGGCTTAGCGGATGCCGTTTCTACAACTGCACGCATACCCACGAGCCGGGATGTGCGGTAAAGGAGGCTGTGGAAAACGGCGAGATCTGTCCGTCGCGATATCACAGCTATCTCTCCATCATCAGCGACGAGGAGGAGGGTGGCAAATACAGAACCAAAACACACTGATATATAATGAGAATTCTAAAACTTTTGATACTGATGCTTCTTGCATCGGCCATGGCGCAGGCCCAGAGGTATTTTCAGCCGTTGGGCAGGATGTATGATCTGGATATGCAGCACAATATGCTGATGGATTCGTCGAAGAGTTTTTCGGCCATGAAGCCCGTACTGATGCCCTTGGATGCGCCGCTCGCCGAGCCCAAGAACAATCTGCCTTTCGGCAAATGGATGAAGAAGCATTTCCTGGACGATGATTTCCTGCATTTCACCAGCGATGAATATTCGATTACCATAAATCCGATATTCGATTTTCAGCGCACTTACGACCGCGATATCAAGCACGACGAGAAGATCTACTTCCTGAATACCCGCGGCTACGATATCTACGGACGTCTGGGCAAGCGGATATATTTCAAGAGCGAGTTTTATGAGAATCAGGCCCGCTATCCGCGATACGAGGACAGCATCATCAATGTGATGAAGGGTATTCCGGGTCAGGGGTTTGCCAAATCGTTCAAGGGCCATAGCGGCGACCGCTCTGGCAAGGACTGGGGAATTATCTTTGGCGCGCTGTCGGTGGATATCAACAAGTACATGAAGGTGACTCTCGGCAACGGAAAGAACTTCGTGGGATCGGGCTACAGGTCGGTGGTGCTCAGCGATGTTAGTTTCAGCTACCCGTACCTCCGTACCGACCTCAATTTCGGCAACTTCTATTATTATGTGCTGTGGGCATACATGCAGAGCGACAGCTGGCTGTATTTTACACGCGGCGATTCGCATTACAAATATGCGAGCTATCATGTGGCCGGATGGAAGCCAACCCCTAAACTCGAGCTCTCTATTATAGAAGGTGTGATGTGGGACAATACCGACAAGGACGGACTCTACAAGTATTCCAAGCCAAGCGCGCAGATGTTTGTCCCGGTAATGTTTCTGCCTATGGCTATCAACGGGTTCAATGCCGAAAACCGTGTGCAGATAGGCTATGATGTCAATTACTCGCCAATCCACAACCTTAAGTTCTATCACCAGTACAACTATCAGGGAAAGCAGCAAAACGGATGCAGCGACGATTCGTATCTGGGTGTTCAGGCCGGCGTTCATTGGTTCGACCTTCTATTTGGAGCCGTGCCGGACCTGAAGACACACGCTCAGTTCGAGTTCAATCATTCCAACATAGCTGATGGCAAATCGTCGTCTGATTTCTGGAACTACGGATATCCTACCACAACGCTGAATGTGGTAAGAAACAACAGCGACGAGTATGTTTTTGCCGCAGAGTTGGAATACAAGCATTTCGGCATCGACTATATGTATCAGCAAAACGACTGGAGCAAGCGCAACACGGTGCACTTCCGCTACTTCTTCAATACCAAGACAAAGTGGAATCTATACGTGACTCTCCAGAACCGCGATGTAACTCTGCCCAAGGCTGAATACCACAACAGGTTTGTGCAGATAGGATTGCAGATTTCACCATTGCAGAACTTTTATTTCGACTTTTAACTAAGTGGGAGAAGTAATTGAAATGTTGAAGTGATTGACGCTTCAGCACTTCAACACTTCAACACTTCAACATTTATATTAAATGGAAAAGCTTAAATTTCTAGTTATAAGGTTCAGCTCCATAGGCGATATAGTGCTTACAACTCCGGTTTTGCGTCTCATCAAGGCCAAGTATCCTGATAGCGAGCTGCATTTCGTTACCAAGACCAAGATGAAGGCCGTGGTGGAGCACAATCCGCACATCGACCATCTCCATCTCCTGGGCGACAGTTTCAAGGACCTGAAGCTGGAGCTCAGCGGCATAGTATTCGATTACGTGATAGACCTCCACAGCAATCTCCGCAGCCGAAGATTGTGCATGAATGTACGGGTGAAATCTTTCCGCAACATATTCCATCTTGATAAGCTCAATTTCAGGAAGTTTCTGTATACTACATTCAAGATGCAGTGCATGCCCGATGTCCATATTACCGACAGGGAGGTGGATACGCTCAAGAAGCTGGGCATCACCAACGACCACGCGGGACTCGAATATTACGTATCAGCTGCCGACGAAACCAAGGCCAATGAGCTTACAGCTGATATCAGGGATGGCTACGTGGCCTTTGTGATAGGTGCCACATACTATACCAAGCGTATGCCGGCCCAGCTGATAGCGAGTATAGCTGATAGGCTGAAACTTCCCGTGGTGCTGGTAGGCGGACCCGGAGATGCCGAGGCTGCTCAAGTGATTGAGAGCGAATGCTCCCGCAATAAGATATTGAACCTCTGCTCCAAGCTTCCGCTCAATGTGAGCGCCTCCATCGTAAAACACGCCTCTCTGGTGATAGCTCACGATACGGGACTAATGCACATAGCCGCCGCGTTCAAGAAGGATATCATCACCATCTGGGGCAACACCACACCCGAACTCGGCATGTATGCCTGTGAGCCGGGCAGCGGAAGCCGTGATTTTCAGGTTGCTGGCCTCAAGTGCCGTCCATGCAGCAAGCTCGGCGGCCACAAGTGTCCAAAGGGGCATTTCAAGTGCATGATGGATCAGGATGTGGAGCTGATAGCTGATTACGCCAACAAGGTTTTAACTAAGGATTAAATATAACTAACTATGATAAAGAGATTTTCTGAGTTTGTAGCTAAGTACTTCAACCATTTTGAGACGCTGTTTGTACTGAGCCTTACAGTGTCGCTGTTTATGATGTATCTGGAGTTTTCGAAGGCCATATACGGAGTCTGGGTCTCGCTCGGGCTATTAGCTCTGCTGTATTTCGTGATGCAGCTCCGCAAGTTCGAGACCAAGGTGGCCGGTATCAGAATCGTGATGCGCCGGGTGGTGTATCTGTCTTACACATTCAGCACGCTGGCGTTTATGTCGGCGTTGACGTTCGACGATACCGTAGATACCAAGTCGCTCTCCATATTCTCGCTCTGCCTGCTGGGAGTTTCGGTAGTCTTGCTTCTGCTCAGGAGGTTCAAGATGAACGAGAAACAGGAATTCTTCTCCAATATGCTCAGGTGTATGGTGTTTGGAGTTTTGCAGGTATGGCTGCTGATGATGTTCAGCCACTAATGTTTACTGATTAATTATTGATACGATGATAGAAGTAATGAGCCCGGTAGGAAGTTTCGAGACTCTCGCTACCGCCATACAGGCCGGCGCACAGTCGGTATATTTCGGCCTCGGCGTTCTCAATATGAGAGCCAAGAGCACAGTCAATTTCACCGAGGACGACCTCGCCACCATAGTAGCCACCTGCAAGGAGCACGGTGTGAAATCCTACCTCGCCGTCAATACGGTGATGTTCGATAACGACATTCCTGCAATGCACCGCCTTGTAGACCTGGCCAAGATCCACGGAGTATCGGCCATCATAGCATCTGATGCCTCAGTCTTGCAGTATGCGCTTGATCAGGGAGTTGAGATACACGCATCCACCCAGCTGAATATCACCAATATAGACGCCGTGAAATTCTACGCCAGATATTGCGATGTGGTGGTATTGGCCCGCGAATGCAGTCTCGACAAGGTACGCTACATCCATGAGCAGATCATAGCGCAGGACATCCGCGGACCCAAGGGTGGGCTCGTGAGAATAGAAATGTTTGTGCACGGCGCACTGTGCATGGCCACATCGGGCAAATGCTATCTCTCGCTCCACGAGATGAACCACTCGGCCAACCGCGGAGCCTGTCTCCAGATATGCCGTCGTGGCTACGAGGTCACCGACCTGGAATCCGGCGACAAGCTCGTGATAGAGAACGAGTACATCATGTCGCCCAAGGACCTCTGCACCATAGAGTTCCTCGATCAGCTGCTCGATGCCGGAGTAGAAGTCCTGAAAATCGAAGGCCGTGCGCGTCCGCCTGAGTACGTGAAACTTACCACACAGATTTACCGCAACGCCGTAAGTGAGATTCAGGCCGGCACTTATACCAAGGTGAAGGCCAAGGCTGATAAGGAGAAACTCTCGGAGGTGTTCAACCGCGGATTCTGGAACGGCTATTACCTTGGTCAGCGTCTCGGCGAGTGGACCGATACCCACGGCAGCAAGGCCAAGTATCACAAGGAGTTTGTAGGCACTGTCAACAACTTCTTCTCGAAGATATCGGTTGCCGAGGTATACCTCAACAGCGGAAAACTCTCCGTTGGCGACACCGTATATATTATAGGACAGACCAGCGGAACCGTGGAATTCGAGATCAAGGAAATCCGCTACGACCTCAATCCCGTGGAGACAGCCTATAAGGGACAGGTGATATCTCTCCCCGTACCCGAGCACGTCCGCCGCGGCGACAAGATATATCTGAGAGTAGAGAATTAATTACGAATTACGCATTACAAAATCTGAATTGCCATCCGGATTATCGCATTCGTAATTCGTAATTCGGATTTCGTAATTATAATATTTCCCGCCGTCTGATACTGGTTCGTTGATTTTACGCGTTGTACCCCGCCTGACTTTCACCTTACATTCGTTTAGGCATGCGTATCCCGGACTAAGTCAGGCGGCATTTTTATGTTTTTTTAATACATAGTATAATAATTCCTAAATCGGCTTCGGGCTATTGTTTTGTATTTTTTCTCTTCTTATATTTGTCATATCAAATAATACAAACAACTAATTAATTTAACACTATGAAGAAGTATCTAAAAATCCTGATTCTGGGTTTTGTGGGAGTTCTGTTTTCCCAAGAATCCTTTGCCCAATGGTTTGTGACGGGAGGCATTAGCTCCTATAAGGGCAAAACGAACTATAGTGACACCGCTACTTTGGTTTCGCGTCAAAATCTTTTTGATATCGATGTTGGTTATTATTTCACCGATCGTTTTGCTTTGGGTGCAGGCGCGTCTTACGGGCGCAGCAAGAGCTCCGATTCACGCAACTATAAAAATTACAATCGGGATGTTTTGGGCTTTTATATATTCGGGCGCAAGGATTTTATAAATAGCGAGCATGTACGATTGGGCCTTAGAGCCGATATTGGAGCTTCCGATACTCAAGAGTATCACTCGATTTATAGGTATTATTCCGAAATATCGCCAGTGTTCAACTATAAGTTTAACGACCATTGGTCAATCTCCACTAAATTTGTGTTTTTGTCATACGAATTTTTGGGTGAAATACAAGACGGTAGGTTAGAGAAGAGCCATAATTTTGATATACGCTTTGTCCCTGACAGACTTTCGTGGGGCATAGTTTATACATTCTAATTTTCAAAAACCAAAATTAAAATAAACAACATGAAGAAGATAGTAAGATTATTTCTTGTTGCCATTGTGGCAATGTTAGGTACACATGATGCTGATGCACAATGGTACGTTTCCGGTTCTATGAGCTATTCACATTCCAAAATTGATGGAGAGGATGATTATTGGAAAGATGGAAGTTACGAACATTCTGAAGTCAGAAACAAAGCCAATGTGTTAAGAATAGAGCCTGAGTTTTGGTATTACATAAAACCCAGAATTGCTGTGGGAAGCGAGGTAGATTTTGTAGTGTCAGCCTCTAAAGGCGACAATTATGCCAGTAGCAAAAACTGGCAGTTCGGGTTCTGTCCGTTTATCCGCTGGGATTTTGTAAGTACCGAGCATCTGCTTTTGGGTGTCAAGGCCAAAGGCTTTTTCTACTTGAATCGCCCATCTTCATCATCCGAAAACTCGTCGTATTCTGTAGATTTTGGCATCGGGTTGTCGCCTGTTGTCAATTACAAGTTTAATGAGCATTGGGGCATTACTGCATCCATGGGAATGTTGTCGATAGGCCACAGCAAGAGTGTAGCCAAGCACATAAGCGATAATGGCGATATGATGAGATATGAATATTCTCGTAATAATATAGGTGCCAATCTGTCGCTCAATTCGCTTGTTTGGGGCGTGGTATACACCTTCTAATAATAGAAAACCAAAAATTTTTATATAAACTATATCAAATAAATAACTAGAATTAAAGAAGTAAGCCTGGCTCTCCGTGATGTAAGAGTCAGGCTTTCGTCTTTTTAGTGCATATCAGCTAATGGCGTGTTTTATCCCACAAATTTGGTAAGCTCCTCGTTCACCTCCACAGCTGATACATTGTGGCTGTCCACCCTTGTGAAAGGCGACGGCTTCTTGCTGTACTCTATGAAGTCCTGGAGATCCTTCTCCTCGCCCTGGGCCAATATCGTTACAGAGTTGTCGGCGTTGCTTGTGTATGTGCCCACAATGTTGAGCTCCTGTGCCGCAATCACCATGTTGCTGTGGTAGCCTACCTGCTTCAGTCGGCCCGACACCTTTATTGTTACTGCTTTTATCATGTTTTTTCGTTTATTTAGGTTTTACAATACGATAATTCTTAATTTTCTTTTCCAGTTCCTTCTCATTGTGGAGAGGAAGCATGCTGTTCACCTTGGCGTGGAATACCGCCGAATGGTTCATGTGTACCGTGTGCGCCAGCTCGTGCAGCAATACCAGGTCTATCAGCTCATCGGGCAGTATCATCACAAAACACGATATCCTGATATCCTTGCGGTTGCTGCAGCTTCCCCATCTGGTGGTAGTGGATGTTATAGCCAACGACTTGTAGGTAAGTCCGTTTGCCATGGCCAGTTCTTGCAGGCGTTTAGGCAGGTATTCCGCCGATTCGCTCTTCAGCGCCATTACTATGGCCTTGTATGCTGCCTTCTGAACTTCGCTACTGCAAATATCTAAAGTTTTTGGGTATTTTACCAAAATTAATTCGCCCGAAAATTCAACTTTTATGCAATTTTTTTCATGGCACCTGAACTCCAGTTCATGTTTCCGGCTCTTGAACACTGTAATATAGGGTTTTGCGGATTCCGGTTTCAGCTGCATTTTTTTCACAGTTTTCGTTATCCAGTCGGCGCTCCTCTCCACAAAACGACCCACCTCCATCTTTGAGGTGCGCGGTGGGCACGTGATGGTGATAGTGCAGTCGCGGTGTACTATTATCTTGATACCCTTGGAGTTGCGGTATTCCTTTACGTTTATGCGCAGGTCGCCGTAGGTTATTATGTACCGTTTTAGCTGATATGTGGCTGCCATTTTGTATTTTAATGTTTTTTTTGGTTTTGCAAATGTAATCTATTTTTTTTATTATGAATATTATTTGTACTTTTGCATTCTACAAATATACTAAAAAGTTTAATATAAAAAACCAAAATAAATGGAAACAGCGGTAAAAATAGCCCAGCTTCTGGTGAGCCTCAGCCTTTTGGTTATCTGCCACGAGTTTGGACATTTCATTTTTGCGAAAATTTTCAAGACCAAGGTCGAGAAGTTCTACCTCTTCTTCGATCCCTGGTTCAGCCTCTTCAAGTTCAAGAAGGGCGATACAGAGTACGGTATTGGATGGCTTCCTCTTGGCGGCTACGTCAAGATAGCCGGCATGATAGACGAGAGCATGGACACCGAGCAGCTCAAGAAGGACCCCGAGCCATGGGAGTTCCGCAGCAAGCCGGCATGGCAGCGCCTTATCATCATGCTGGCCGGTGTAATAGTTAATGTATTAGTGGCAATGCTGATATATGCCATGATGGCATTCCACTGGGGCACATCGTATCTGCCTACCGACAATCTCAAGTACGGTATAGCAGTCGACAGCCTCGGATATTCGCTGGGCCTGCGCGACGGCGACCAGATAAAACTCGTAAACGGCGAGAAGGTGGCCGATTTCAACAAGGTGGTAGTAAACCTTCTGCTCAACGACCCCAAGACTCTCACTGTTAACCGTAACGGCATCGATACAGTAATCACCATGGACAATGCAGACGTATCTAAAATGATATCAGCCCAGGCACCTTTCATGCAGCCGCGTATACCATTCGTGGTGGATGATTTCCCACAGGGAGTGGAGTCTGCGGCCAAAAACGCCGGCATCCAGATAGGCGACGAGGTGATAATGGCCAACGGCAATGATTGCCGCTACGTACACAAGGTAAGGGGTTTCCTTTCAGCTAATGGCGGCAACGATGTAACCCTCTCCGTACTCCGTGGCTCCGATACTGTAAACATCGCCCTCAAGATTCCTGAATCAGGACTCATCCAGGTACAGTACAAGGGCATGGACTCCTATCTGGAGTTCGCCACCGAGAAATACGGATTCTTCGAGTCGTTCCCGGTAGGAATATCGCGCGGAATCGATAAGACAGTGGAATACTGCAAGCAGTGGAAGCTGATATTCAATCCCGACACCGAGGCATACAAGTCGGTGGGCAGTTTCATCACCATGACCAAGATTTTCCCCGGCACATGGGACTGGTACTCATTCTGGAGCCTCACAGCGCTCTTCTCGATAATGCTGGCCGTTGTTAATGTGATTCCTATTCCGGGTCTCGACGGCGGACACGCCCTCTTCACATTGGTGGAGATTATCACCGGCAAGGCCCCGAGCGAGAAATTCCTCGAGCGCGCTCAGATGGTGGGTATGATAATCCTCCTGCTGATAATGGCCCTCGCCATCGGCAACGATTTTATCCGCCACGTATTCAATTAGAAAATTTTTTAGACATTTTGTTTGTTTAGCCGTATTATTAGGAACCTAATATTATATTAAACAACAATCAGAGAAATATGAAAAGATTCTTCTTAGCAATAATTTCAGCCATGCTGATGGCGCTTGTATCGGCCTGCGGCTCCGGCGATGGATCCTATGTGATGATGCCCGAGAGCAGCGGACGCAGCGGCGAGGTGCTCCTCGTGATGCCTCAGTCTATGTACGACGGCGAGATAGGCGACACCGTGGTAAGGTGGCTCCGCCAGGAATACCTGGTGCTCAATCAGTACGAGCCCACTCTCAAGGTGGTGCACATCAAGCCATCGGCTTTCAACGAGCTCTTCC
>JAZUEG010000034.1:0-6117 GCA_045640025.1 Bacteroidales bacterium | reverse complement strand
AACGCCATCAGTACAAAAGACTGCCAGCGGAAGTGTGTCCATCAAGGATTATCTGAACAGGAAAAATGACATTGCCAAGCAGGCCGAGGAGAAGCAGAAACAGACTCAGACAGTTTCCACGGCTCAGGTACTCAATGAGTGTCAGGAGTTTACAAGAGAACAGGTAGCATCGTTATGGGCCAAACTCGCCGAAATATACAGGACCAAGAAGCCGAGACTTCACGCCATTTTCTCGCAGTCGGTTCCCGAAATCAAGGAAAACTACGTTCTCGAGATGAGCTTGCAGAGCACTCTCCAGGTGGACGCCATCAACGAGGTGAAGACTGGTTTTGTAAACTATGTGCGTCAACAGCTTCATAACGGCAAGATTGAGGTGCGCACCAAGGTTGTGGAGTCAGGCGAATCCGTTTTCGTATATACCGACAGCGACAAGTACAAATATCTTGCCCAGCAGAACGAGAACTTGGATCAGCTGAAAAAGGATTTAAATCTGGAATTTTAAAATTTGCATGTAGAGACGCACGGCCGTGCGTCTCTACGGGCCAACGTGCATAAACGTGTATAAACGTGCAAGTTAGAAAACTAAATATAATTAATTTCAAGAACCACGAGCTCAGGGAGTTTGCGTTCAGCAAAAAGATTAACTGCTTTGTGGGCAGGAATGGAGTTGGCAAGACCAATATCCTTGATGCGCTGTATTATCTGTCGTTCAGCAAGAGTTTTATCAATATCACTGACAGCCAGAATATTAGAAACGATGAGGAGTTTTTCTCGCTGAGGGGAGTTTACGACGTGAACGGCATCGACGAGACCATTCTGCTGAATTTTAACCGTCAGAAGGGAAAATCCATGAAGCGCAACGACAAGGAATACGAGAAGATTTCCGATCATATAGGACTGCTTCCGCTTGTGATAATCTCGCCTCAGGATATCAAGCTGATTTTCGATGGAAGTGCCGAGCGCAGGAAATTTCTCGACAGCGCAATCTCGCAGTTCAACAACAGCCATCTCATTGCATTACAGAACTATAACCGCGCCCTGCTTCAGCGCAACAAGATACTGAAATCTGGTCTCGTTGACCATATCCTTCTCGAAATGTGGGACGAGCACCTCATCAAAAACGGCAAGATTCTTTTCGAGAATCGTCAGAATTTTATAAAAGATTTCCTGCCTGAGTTTCAGAAATACTATTCTCTGATTTCGATAAACAACGAGGTGCCTACATTGACCTATCAGTCTCAGATGCAGGACAATACGATAGAGAATCTTTTGAAGGAATCTCTCAGCAAGGATCTGATACTTCAGCACACGTCATGCGGTTCGCATAAGGACGATTTGGTTTTCGAGGTGTCAGGTATGTCGCTGAAAAACAGCGGTTCCCAGGGTCAGCAGAAGACTTTCTTGACCGCGTTGAAATTAGCTCAGTATTCTTTTCTCGGAAGGGTGGGGAAGAGGCCGATACTTCTCCTCGATGATATTTTCGACAAGTTGGATCCTCACCGCGTAAATGCGATAGTTGAGATGGTTCTCAGCGACCCAACCTTCGGCCAGATTTTCATCACGCACACAAGTCCCGTGGACCTTGAGAATATGCTGAAAAAGGTAACGGAGGATTTCGAAATGTTTGAGATATAATTACGAATTACGAAATCCGAATTACGAATTAGGCCACAACTGATAATCATCAATTGTGGCCTAATTTTGTTTTTTATCTGTTACGAATTCGTAATTCGTAATTCGGATTTCGTAATTAATTAGTGCTTGTGACAGCAACCGCCCTCGTGGTCGTGGTCATGATGGTCGCAATCGCCATCGCCGTGACAGCAACCCTCGCCGTCCTCCTTGTGGCAACAGCCTTCGCCCTCGCCATTGTGACAGCCACCCTTGCAACCGCCACAGTGTCCGTCTTTATGAACGTGACCGTGCTCAATCTCCTCCTCGCTGGCCTCGCGGATGGCCTTGACCTCTACCTCAAAGTAAAGATCCTTGCCTGCCATGTCGTGGTTGAAGTCCATCTTAACGATCTTCTCCTCGATGGCCAAAACCTTGCCAATCATGTGGTTGCCTTTGTTGTCCTGCATAGGAATGTGTGCGCCCAAGTGACAGATCATCTCATTGAGCTTGCCGTCCTGCATGAAAACCTCGATAGGAATGTTGGCTACGAATCTATCGTCGTAAACGCCGTAACCCTCCTCTGGAGTGCAGTGGAAGCTTACCTTCTGGCCTACCTCGAAATTCTCGATGCTCTGCTCAAATTTTGGGAGAAGCATGCCTCTGCCAAAGAGGAAGTCGAGATAATTCTCACCCTGAGTCTGCTCCACGATAGGACCATTCTCCTCAGTTCTAAGTATATAACTTACTGATACTACTTTGTTTAATTCTACTTTCATGATTATATGTTTATTTACTTTTGCAAAGGTAAGAATAAAAGTTAATAAAAAGAAACTTTTTTTCCTTAAAAGAATTTGGAAAATTGGAATTTAGTGTTTACTTTTGTGGTCGGAAAATGAAAATAATGGCTGAATAGTTCAATGGATAGAATACGGGTTTCCTAAACCTTAGATCTGGGTTCGATTCCCAGTTCGGCTACGAAAAAAGGCAGGCTTTTAGGCTTGCCTTTTTTCGTGTGTATTTTCAAAAAAATGTGAGATTATTTCGGTTTTATGGGTGCTGAGGAGGGCATAAAACCGAAAAAATCTTGCATATTTTTCCCCTTACAGCCTCTCATTCCTTGTCACCACTGCCTCTTTGGTGATGGTCTCGTGGCGTGGGTCAACGGTGATGCTTGCGGGGGCGAAGTTCAGCTTTATTTTTTGTTCTTGTTTTGGGGAGCTAATGTCGAACATAATTGTCTCGCTCTCGCCGTTGGGGCCCTTTATCTGGATTGGGAGCATCATCCTGAAAAATTGATCGCTGTGGTTGCTTGCCATTTGATTAATTCTGAGTTTCAGGAAGTTGCCTTTGGAATTCCAGTCCACGGTAAAAATCGGGAATCCTTTCTTATTGAGCCATTGGTCGAAAAGCCAGCTCATATCCTTGCCCGAGGCATTGTTCACGTGCTTGATAAAGTGCTCTGCCTTAGCGGTTTTGTATTGAAGGTCGGGGTCGGTGGCGTAAGATTTCATGGCCTTGAAGAAAGCCTCGTCGCCTATGTAGAGCCTCAGCTGATGGAGCATCAGCGCGCCCTTGCAGTAGCTTGTGCTATAGTTGAAGATGCCAGCAAAATCGTAGGCGTCGTCCACGTATATTTTACCTGACTTTTCGTTAGTAGCATAATGGTTGGCCATATTCAGCCATTCGGTGGTGGTGCCCTTCAGCAAACCAGCCTCAGCCACGATATATTCGCAGTAAGTTGCGAAACTCTCATTCAGCCATACCTCGTTCCAAGTGTTGCAGGTGATATTGTCGCCAAACCACTGATGACTAAGCTCATGCGCGGTCAGTTTTATCTCAAAATCAGCTACAAAAGTCATTGTCTGGTGCTCCATTCCACCGCCCCAGCCGAACTGCGCCTGACCGTATTTTTCCTGGCTGAAAGGATATTTGCCGAAGAGCTTGCAGTAAAGCTGAAAAACTGGTATCAGCTTCTTGCTCAGCATCTTGGCGCGATCCAGATACTCGGGATACACCATGTTTACAATCTCCACTTTCGATCCGTCGTCCAGGTCCACAAAATCGGAGAAAACCTCGTAATTTGTGCATGCCATGCAGATCAGGTAATAGTCGATGGGGTAGCGGTGGTGCCATGTCATTGTGCGTTTGCCATTGTCGGTTATGTCGCTGATTAACACGCCATTAGATGCCGTTCTGTATTTCTCTGGTGAGGTTGTGGTGATGGTTACGCTGTCTATTTTGTCGGCATTTTCCTGTTTGCAGACAAACCAGTCACTGCCAGCGTAAGGGCAGGAGAGGGTCCAGATGGAGCTTACGTTTCGGTGCCTGGTGAATTGGATTCCGTCGCATTTCCCAAACGATTCGTTGCTTGCGTATTTTATTGATATGGAATCCATTGCGCCCCACTGGCCGTTGGGGAAAACTGTAATTTTATTGTTGCTGTGCTCAAATCTTAGTTTTGTATCAGCTGATAGCGAAATAACTTCCGAGACGCTGTGCATATTGCTGAGTTCCAGTTCTATAGGTTTGTCGTTATTGTCGCTAACGGCAAAATGTATCCTGTTTTCGGCGCTCAGGGCCATTACGTCAGGATCGATATCGAAACTCATGTTATAGTATTTCAGGTCTGTATCAGCTGTCTGAGCTATCGCAGTTGTGTAGCTGATGGCCATTAAAAATGGTAGAATTATTCTTTTCATTGTATAGTTTTTAGATAAATTTTGCAAATATACTTCTTTTTTTGAAATTTAATTACATTTCTCTAATGTTTCTCTATCAGATATTTCCAGTACCTGACTGGCATATCGAGTTTGTGTTTTCGGATATTGAGCCTCTCGCGTATGCAGATGGCGTTGAAGTAGGTTTTCCAGAGTTTCTGGAATAGTTTCTCATCCTCGGCCATTAGGTCCTCCGAGAGGAAGCCCGTGATGGCGTGCTGTTGCTCCTCGGTGAATGTAATCTGCTGACACTCAGTTTTGTCGTAATAGAATCCGTACTGACGGCGTGTGTCGTAGATGATGAAAGGCTGGTCGGCAAAACGGTCCTTGAAATGGTCGATGGCCAGGCCGATAACGTCGTTGTCGGGCGCAAAGGCTCCAAAATATGTGCCGTCCGTGGCCTTCTGAAACCTCATAAACTGCTTTACCCTGAGGGTCTCGTAACTTACACGTTTGCTGATTCTGAGGATTTCAAGAACGTCGGGATCGCGGAAATCGGTCTCGATGGGCTTGGGCGAATCGAATGTTTTCCTAATGTAGCGGAACATTGTGATATCGGCGTTAGGGTCGCGGTCGGCGCAGATACATTGAGCGAGGGCCCGCAGTGGAGCAGGTTGCATCTTTTTCTGAAGGCCTTTCCAGACGCGGTCAGATTTTGCGGTATCAGTAACAACGTCTATCACATTGTCGCAAAACAATGGCAACGGCGCCCCCGTAACTAACAACTCATCAGGCCAGATCTTGAGGTCGTAGGCGTCGAACACGCAGGTCAAAAGACCTTCCAAAGTTTTGTCGTAACGAAAGACGTTCATATTACTGTCCTTTTTTCGTCCCATAGTCCGCAGGCTCGCAAGCGTCGCCTACGGTTATTTATGTGACGCCTCTCCGAGGCTTTTTTTTGATGACATAAATTATCACGAATTTACATAAATTATTCAAAAATTTTTCTCTGCAGTATGGTAATTTATGGGAAATTCGTGTCAATTTATGGTAATTTATGTTTTACCAAAAAATCGCTGTAGGCGCTAAATCACGTCGATTATGTTTTTATTCAGGCCTTCGTCCTGGTGGCTGATTACGTTGTTGTTGAGGTCAACGATTTTGTTGTCGCCGAAGAGGTCGAGTTTCAGTTGGCCGTAGTCGTTGTTCTGGCTGATGAGCATTTGACGGACCCGCTCGGGCATGAGTTCGTTGATGGTGCTGAACTGCGGAAGGCTTCTGAGGGCGATGAAATATTTTGCGCGTTTCATCACCACGCCGATTTTCTTGAGTTGAGCCTCGGTGAGCGTTCCGTGCCGACGGCTCTCAACTATCAGCCTTGCCGACTTCACTCCAATGCCAGGCACTCGCAGAATCATCTCGTAGTCGGCGGTGTTGACGTCTATCGGGAAAAACTCTGGGTGTCGCAAGGCCCACGATATTTTAGGGTCCACCTCAAGGTCGAGGTTAGGGAAATCTGAATTCACAATCTCATCGACCGTGAAATGATAAAACCTCATCAGCCAGTCGGCCTGATAGAGTCGGTTCTCTCGCACGAGCGGAGGCTGTTTGAGGGCGGGCAGACGGCTGTCGCTGTTTACGGCCACATAGCCAGAATAATAAACCCTGCGCATCGACTCGCGTTTGTAAAGCGCCGACGACAGTTTCAGAATGTCGTTGTCGGTCTCCTTGGTGGCGCCCACAATCATCTGTGTGCTCTGTCCAGCGGGCACAAAACGGGGAGTGTTTCGGAATTTCTTGCGCTCGTCCTTGTAGGCAAGCACGCCCTCGTGGATGAATTTCATCG
>JAZUEG010000033.1:0-3396 GCA_045640025.1 Bacteroidales bacterium | reverse complement strand
GCATGGTGAAGCCCTCCAAGACTCCTGCCACCGAGATCAGGGTTTCGGGCAAGCTGCTCGATGAGATAGGCAACCCTCTCACCAACTTCATGGTAATGGTGAAGGACAGCACGGTGGAGGATTATTTCGTGACATTCCGCGACGAGAACTTCACAATAGGCGATATCCCTTACGATGCCACCCTCTTGGTCACCAAGCTGGGCTACGATACACTGGAGGTGCCGGTGGACTACCGCACCGATGTAGGAATGCTGAAAATCAAGCGTCTGCCGCTGTCCATAATCTCCGTAACCGGCAAGGTGGTGGATGAGATAGGCAACTCCATCACCAACTTCAATGTGGTGGTAACAGATACATCGGGTCTGCCAGCTAATACGGGTGCCGTTGCCATCAAGCGCGATGTGTTCACCATCGACAGAATCCCCATCGACGGGTCGTTCGTGGTATCCAAACCGGGATACGAGCCATTGGAGGTGGAGGTGCGCAACCGCATGGATGTAGGCGTGCTGAAACTCAAGTCGGCTCCGCTGCCCATCATCCGTGTTACGGGCAAGGTGCTCGATGAGTTCGGCAACTCCCTGTCGGACTTCATGATAAGGGTTCAGGATACAGCCAGCAGGCCGAGGTCTTATTACGAGATAAGCAGCCGCAACGAGACTTTCGTGGTAGGCAAGGCACCGTTCAACGCCGTACTTACGGTATCCAAGCCGGGCTACGAGACCATAGACGTGGAGATAGACAACCGCGCCGACCTCGGCGTTCTTAAGCTCGCCAAGGCTCCCACACCTGCTTCCATGATTCAGGGATCGTACACCGAGACTGTCAACCACGTGCCGTTCAATATGGTGTTTGTGAAGGGCGGCTCGTTCACCATGGGCGCCACCGACGAGCAGGCCTCCGACGCCGGATTCCTGGAGAAACCTGCCCACAAGGTGACTTTGGGCGACTATCTGATATCCCAGACCGAGGTTACGCTGCGTCTCTGGAAGGCCGTGATGGGCTGCGCTCCTGCCGGCATGGCGGGCATGGATACATCCGCATCGGCCAACAACATGCCGGTGGTAAATGTGTCGTGGAGCGAGAGCATGGCTTTTGTGAGGAAGCTCGCAGCCATTACCGGCAAGCCATACAGCCTGCCCACCGAGGCCGAGTGGGAATATGCGGCCAGGGGCGGCGCGTCCAGCCGAGGCTACAAGTTCAGCGGCGGCAACAGGATAGACGACTTGGCCTGGTACGAATCGAACTCTGACCGCAAGGCTCATGCCGTGGGCCTCAAGCAGCCCAACGAGATTGACCTCTACGATATGAGCGGAAACGTATGGGAGTGGTGTCAGGATGTATACCGCGACTACGATGCGCCCGACTACAATACCACTCCGGCCTCAGTGGAGACCGGCGAAAGCTACATCTACCGCGGCGGCGGATTCGGCAACGATGCTGGATATAGCCGCGTGTCATACCGCCATTTCCTCTCGCCTGATTTCCGCAACAATTCGCTCGGTTTCCGCATAGCCATCAAGCGCACTTTCTGGAAGTAGGTCATATCAGCTAATGGCAAGTAAATTTGTTTGTCATCAGCTGATATGCTAAAAAAAATAAGGGGCGCTCCTCTGTATGATCAGGAGTGCCCCTTGTTTTATGTTGTTGGTAAATTTGCCGGACCGATGAGTTACATCAGGGACTCGAATTTGGCCTTGAGCTCCGATTCCTTGACAGCGCCCACCAGCTTGTCGGCCAGTTCGCCGTTCTTGAAGAAGAGGAAGCATGGGATGCTGCGGACACCAAACTGGCCTGTGATGTCAGGCTCGTCGTCCACGTTTACCTTTCCTACCAGGGCCTTGCCCTCGTATTCGTCGGCTAATTTGTCGATAATGGGCCCCATGCTTCTGCATGGACCGCACCATGGCGCCCAGAGGTCGATAAGGGCCGCAGGAGCGGACTGTATGGCCTTCCCGAAGGCGTCGGTTGTGATATGGATTGCTGGCATAGCTGATGGGGTTACTTAGAGAATTCCAGAATCTTGTTGCCGTACTCGCTCAGGAGCATGGAGAGGGAGTTGAGTGAGCCCTCTATCTCGTTGAGGTCGAGGTTTTCGAGCTGGAGAGTGTCGCGGAAGAGTACGGTGTCGGTCTCGTCGAGGGCGAAGGCGCCGTGTACAATCTGGCGGTTTTTGGCCAGCAGCATTTTGTAGATATCGGCGTTGTCCTGCTTGAGCGAGAAGAGAGGCTGCTCCATGATGAGGATAGGATCGGCGCATACGAGAACCATATTTCTGATTCCGTCGTCTTCCTTGTTTACGAGGAATGTGCCGGTATTCTCGTCTTCAAATGCGATAGAGTACTCCAGGTCGAGGAGGTAGTGTTATACTTTTTCGAAGTTGTTTTCCATGGTCTTTACTTTTTTGTTATGTTTTTTATTAATTCATTTATCTGTATTCGGAAACATAGCTTTGTTTCTCCGCCCAAAGATAAAATAAATTTTTTATTTCCGAGCAAATATTGCAATTATTTTTTTTTCATGCGGGAAATTAATCATTACTTCATCTTTACCACCACGGGGATGAATCCCTCGTTGCCGGATTCCTTCATAGCCTGCACCCTGTATGAGTACTTCTGTGAGTTTATCTTTTGGGGACTGACGCTCAGTGCAGGCATCTCGCCCGACCTCTGTACGTATTCGCCGTTTTCCACTGTCCAGGAGCCGCCCACGGGTTCCCAGTTTTATTCCGTCACCACCTCCAGGTCATCATAGAAGATATTCTCGCCGGAGGAGAGGCGGGGGCAGTCGAGGCGGAGGAGTTTCACGTCCTTAGGCTCGAATGTGAGTTTCTGCCAGATAGGATTGTTCACGATATTCGAGAACTCGCCCTTGGATAGTTCCACCCAGGTCTTGCCGTCGTCGGCCGAGCCCAGGAGGCAGTATTCCAGCGGAATGCCCTCACGGTGTTTCTCGTCGGGCAGGAAGTTGAACCCCTTCACCCTCTGCAAGTCGCCGATGCCGATAAACATAGACTTGATGCCGTTGACAGCGTATCCGGGATAGAAAATGTAATATCCCGACGACTTTTTTTCGCCCGAGTCGGGAATGTCGGCGCTCAGTTCGGGAGCCAGATACACGCCCATCTTGCTGATTACGGGCACGGCCTTGGTATCGGAGATCGCCATACGTAGTTTGGTGGCCTCCACTGTGGGGAAGCAGATAATGCGCTTGCGTCCAATGGTTTCCAGACCGTCGTCCCAGTCGGCGAGGTCGTCTTTCAGGTCCACCCACTCGCCGTTTACGAGGGCTTGGAGCCTGAATTTCTTCACGCGCTGGCCAAGGCGGATATCCTCGGAGGCCATAAACCTGTTGAAGGATACAGCCTTGCCGAAATCGAGGGTGAATACGCTGTCGCCC
>JAZUEG010000032.1:0-4928 GCA_045640025.1 Bacteroidales bacterium | reverse complement strand
CACACCCGGCATCAGCATATCGCAGGCGCGGCTGTGGGCATAGCATACCGACGGCACTATGAACTGCTTCTCCTTGTCGGGATTGCCGGTTATCACAATCTTGTGGTTGGCCAGCACATTTATCTGCATATCGGGGCGGTGGTTGCAGCTGATGGCAAAACCAGCCATGTGGCTCAGTCCCGCGGCTATCATCGTGTACTTGGTATACAGAACCGTGCCGGCGCTGAGGTATGCAGACGAATTGCCATTAGCTGCTATAAACTCATTGAGCTGAGACACTCCGCCCGTAACGCGGTCTATCATGGAGCCGTACACGAGCTTCTGCTGGCTGAGCGAGCTGTGGCGGAATCCGGCCTCCATGCCCAGGCTGCACTTAATATTATATACAATCTGGAAATCGTAGCCGTACAGCAGCGAGGCTCCCGTATTGGAATACGCCGCTCCGCCCTCCATATTGCCCTATACACGGGCGCCAATGCCACTGCTGATGCCGGGCAGTTTCTGCTGATACTCAGCCATATATATACGGCATCCGCCATCCACGCCCGGCCACTGGCTGCGCACCGCCGCGCCCACCTCGCTGTAATCGCCCACCGACACAAATGCGGGACTCACCGACAGCTTGTCGAGATAATACTGCGAGAAACTGTAGTCCTGGGCAAATACCGTGAAGGGTATCATCAGCTGAAACAATATATACGTAATCCTGCGCATAATCGGGGTGCCTGACTGTGGCTGTGCAAAATTATCAAAAAAAATAACATGATTTATTACGAATTATGAAAAACAAAAATTAATTTTACAATCAGAAATCTACACACATAATGAGACAAATTTTACTGATACTGATACTGGCGCTGCAGAGCCTGTGCGCCTTATCACAGACATCATCCAGTGACCTGAAAATCAGCGTACTTACATGCGCACCCGGCGATCAGATATATACATCGTTTGGCCACTGCGCATTCAGGGCCACAAGCCCAAGCCGCGGCATCGACAGAGTATACAACTACGGCACATTCAACTTCAGGCAGCCATATTTTGTGCTGAAATTCGTAAAAGGATTCCTCGACTACGCCGCATCGGCCTACTCATACGAGCGTTTTGCCCGCGAATACAGCCGCGACGGACGCCTCGTGAGAGAGCAGGTGCTCAACCTGAGCCCGGCACAGACACAGGCCATGTACGACTTCCTGGAATGGAACGCCCTGGAGGAAAACCGGTATTACAAATACAACTTCCTGGAAGACAACTGCGCCACCAAGATACGCGACGTGATATCCAACACCTGCGGACCCGATGTGATATTCCCCGACACCAC
Source organism: Bacteroidales bacterium (assembly GCA_045640025.1). GTDB lineage: Bacteria > Bacteroidota > Bacteroidia > Bacteroidales > UBA3824 > UBA3824. The sequence goes on along the minus strand of JAZUEG010000032.1, from coordinate 3,607 downwards.
ATACCAGTTTACCCTGCGCCACACCATCAACGAGCGCATGGAGCAGATGCCGTGGTTCCGCCTGGGCATCACACTGCTCATGGGCCTGCCCGTAGACCGCAAGGCCAACGCCATGACAGCCATGTTTATCCCCGATTTTGTATACTCCACGCTCCACTCCACCAAGATCAGGGCAGCTAATGGCGAGATAGAAAATCTCGTATCAGCTGAAAAAATAGCCATACCGGCCGACCACCCCGTAGACAACTCCGACATATTCACCTACATATCGCCGAGCCTCGTATTCTGGCTGATATTCGCCGCGCTGGCCCTCATTACATTCTACGAGGTGAAAAACCACAGGCACCGCGCCGGAATAGACCGCACTGTACTCTCGATAACGGGATTCTTCGGACTGCTGTTCCTGGTGATGTGGCTGATGACAGAGCACACAGTTACGGCATGGAACCTCAACATACTCTGGGCATGGCCATCGCACTTAGTGGCGGCATGGAGAGTGAGGTCTACGGGCAAAGGATGGACACATTATTATAAATACGCCGCCATAGCCACCGCCGCGCTCACGGTACTGGGCCCGCTGATGCCGCAGCACTACGACGTGGCATTCTACCCCATAATGATGATAATAACGCTGAGACTCACAAGATTAGGTTTCTGCAAGAGATAATTTTTACCCTAACCCCAAAAAACACAAGACAACAATGACAACAAGCAAGATAGCAAAACTGATACTGCCCCTGATGATGCTGATGCAGATGCAGGCACAGGCACAGGACATGATGGTGGTGAACTCCGAATTCAGGAAAAACTCCGCCTACGAATTCAACAACGAATGGCACTACCTGACATCGGAACTGTACCTCTATAACGGCACCAAGTTTCAGACAGTGGTAAACGACCTATACGCATCGCTCAACAAGAAAGCCAGGGCCACGGCTCCACCGCCCGAGAACATCCTGATAACCGCCAAGATAGACGGCACAGCACTCGGCAACCTCAGCTATCCGATATTCAATTTCAATATCGACAATACCAACGGCCAGATAAAGACCTACACATCAGATACCTACGAGGCCATCCGCATAATGGACAATCTGCCCATGTCGTCGATAAGCAACGGCAAGATCGACTGCCAGATAAATATCGACCTCATCACCAAGGACCGCGGAACCAAGGTATACGACTTTGTGGCCACACAGCTCAACCAGATAGCCACATGGACCAGCACCCCGCTGATAGCCGCACAGACACTTGTGGGCGAGCTCGGCAAGCTGATAATGGCCAAAAACGACAGGAAGGAATACAAATTCAACTCCACCATCCGCCTCTATGAGGAAGAGGACTTCAGCAAGAGAGTGGCCTCGGTAAGCGTATACTCATTCATACCGGCCAGCAAGGGCGCGGCTGATATCGACACATCAGCCATATCCAAATACATAGACAGCAACGACAATCCCAAGATAGACCGCAACAAGCTGCAGAGCCTCATCCGCTGTCCGCAGTATCCATACATGGTGATAGTAAACTACAAATCGAAATATGTATCGGAGCCCGTAATAGGCGACCAGACCACATCGGAGACCGTGGACGCGCGCCTCACCAAGGTAAAGAAGGCATACGAATCGGGCCTGCTGAGCACCGACATATACACCCAGGAGCTCAAGCTCGTGGACTATCTGTACGCATTCGTATCGCTGAAATCGAGCATCAACAACTACATGCTCAACTACAAGAACAAGATAACCGACGATTTCGGAATGCAGTACACACAGATTTTCGACAACTACACAGCCCTGCTCACACTCATAGAGAGCAGGAAAAACGAGTTTGCCAAAAATCCGATATTCCAAAACGAGTTTCTCCCCACATACAATACCATACTCACCAACGCCGATGTGTACCTGGACGCCGACAACAGCCTCCGCAACATCAAGATGATAAGCAAGATGGTATTGCAGAGCAAGAACGACAACGGAGCCGGCAATTTTGACGCCGAGAAAACCGAAAACATGCTCTCAACACTCCACTCGGTGGATTTCCCGACAGGACACCCCGAATTCAACAACCTGAACGACCTGTATCAGCTGATAGACAAGCTGGAGGCAGATATGAACAAGAAAGTATTTGAGCAGAAGGCGCAGAAACTAAAATCCATGACCCCGAGCACCGAGGCCACGGCATACTGCGAGCAGCTGAAAAACGAGCTGAACGCCACATACTGCCGATCGTGCCGAGAGAGCGCCAATGTGGTGATAAACGACTATCTGCAGAGGCTCGACAAGGAAAACCTCCGCCTGGCCCAGCAGAGACTCAGCAACAGCATAGCCAACGCCAAAGACCAGATTTTCACGATACTTCAGAAAGAAAAAATCATGAAAAAGCACTTCGACGAGGATTACGGCGAGGAGATGCCAGCTGATGTGGAATACATCCACGAGGATTTTCTGAAACTCCAAAACAACAGAGAAAACCTCCAATTGGTAATCAGAAAAGACTATTCTGACCAAAATACCACACAACTTAACCTAATCTCCGACGATATAGACTACGAAACACAAGATTTGGCAAAAATTTTGGATAATATCTGCAGGAAAATGCCCGAACTTTGCGAATAAAAAATATGTAGCACACATAATAAACAGCAAAGTTTCATCGTTTTCTAAAAGTACATACCGGACGAGAAACTAATCACTATGAGAAAAACAATATTATATATACCGATAATTGTGGTACTTATGGTACTGAATCTCCAGAGAGCGGAGGCTCAGATCATACAGTTCTCCCAATTCTATGCCGCCCCGCTATTCCTGGCGCCATCATACGCCGGAGAGTGCATGAGCAGCAGGGTTTCGCTCAACTACCGAAACCAGTGGCCAGAGGTAGGAATGTTTAATACATACGCCCTATCCTACGACCAGAACCTCCACAAGATAAACAGCGGCGTAGGTCTCATGGTATTAAGAGACGATGCCGGAGATGGCGACCTGGCTCTCACTACAGTAGACATCTGTTACTCATGGTGGACAAAAATCAATCCACAATGGACCATAAGACCGGGTATCGGCCTCAAATACAATCAGAGAAGCATCCAGTTTGAGCACTTGTACTTTGGAAACCAGATCAACGAGCTGGGTGAGATTCTGCCAGATATTACCGAGACTCCTCCCATGACCCACAAGCCATTTCTCGATATGCAGGTATCGGCACTGGCATACAGCAACAAATACTGGGGCGGTCTATCGGTAGACCACCTTCTGAGACCTAAAGCATCGCTCTACGACGACAATACATACCACGAGGACATGAAGCTCACATTCTTTGGAGGTGCCAAGGTATATGTAGGCTCGCCATCAACAAGCCGCCGTGGACGTGACGAAGACGACAGACAGAGCGTATCTCTCACACTGCTCTACGACTATTCTAAACTCTCCGACAACCTCTACCTCGGAGCCTACTGGCACAAGAATCCATTCACACTCGGAGCATGGATCAAGGGCATCCCAGTAGCAGTGCGCAAGGAGACCTACAGCAACATCGACGCTTTGGTGGTAATGCTCGGATACAAGATATTTGAGTTTCACGTGGGCTACAGCTACGATTTCACCAT
>JAZUEG010000031.1:0-3090 GCA_045640025.1 Bacteroidales bacterium | reverse complement strand
ATGTTAAATAGATGCGGGTACACCCCTATTTGTATTGTTTTTAACCTTTTCAGACATTTTTTGCACGGAATCTGATTTCTTAAAAATTTTTTTTGTTTTCATTACCGTGCCATAATTTTTTTTGCAGCTAATGGCACTTTTGCTACACTCCTCTCCTATTACTTGGATTTCAGTTATTTAAAGATTGGAAACCAATTTATTTAATTATAATTTAACTTTTTTTAGTCGTATGGTGTTAAAATAATTACTAATTTAGCTACGTTATATAATTAAAACCAATTTAAAAAACTTACGCAAAATGAAAAAATTATTATTCAGCCTTATGGCTTTGGCGCTTTGCGCTACAGTATTGATGTCTTGCAACAAGGATAAAGATGACGACAATACACCAAGTTTCATTGCATCGCTTACATGTAATACTGATAATGGTCCTTTTAACGGCACAGCTATTGCCAAGTCATCGAATGGACAGGCAGCAGATGCAGAATCTACTGGTTCAAAGATCAATGTTTTGAATCTCATCAAGGGCGATTCCAAGACTACTGTTTATGGTTTGGATACCAAGACCAAGGCCTTCATGTCGGTAACTTTCAAGGGAGGCAAGGGTGCTACAGGTACTTTTACCGGCGGTATCAATGCTACACAGGCTCTTATCGACTACCTTCAGGGCGGTTCTATTCAGGATGCCATCAGCGGTGCTGTTGATTCTTTCATTATCTACAAGGCTTCGTCTTCTACCGAGAATACCGATGCTAAGGGTTTCTGGTTCTCTGTAAACTCTAATGTTGTTATCACTTTGAATGCAGGTTTCATCACTGGTACTTTCACAGCTAAGATGATGAATCAGTCTGGCGACACATTCAATATCAGCAACGGAAATATCTCATGCTTGGGATTGTAAGATTTTTTGTATTAGCTGATACAAAATAAAATGAAAAAGGAGAATCAGTAAGTTTCTGATTCTCCTTTTTTTTATGCCTTTGCGAGAGTGAAAATGCTTATCTTGCAGCATGGCCGTGATTTGCGGAGCTGAATGGCGCAGTTTAGGACCGTGGATCCTGTGGTGTATACATCATCCACAATAAGATAGTGGCTGGTGTCGAGAGGGTCGGTATTGGCGTATGAGAAAATTTTTTGGGAGTTTTCCATTCGCTGAATCTTGTTCATCTTGGTTTGCGATTCTGTGAACTGCGTTTTGATGAGTATATCGTTTCTGATGGGCTTGCCGTATACTTGGGCCAATCCTTCCGAAATTTTCTCTGCCTGATTGTATCCTCTGATTTTCTGTTTCTTGGGATGCATCGGCACGGGAATAATGGCATCGATATCGGCAAAACGGTTGTTCCGTATCAGCTCCTCTCCTGCCATCTGCCCGAGCCTGATTCCAAGCTCGGGGTGGCTGAAGTATTTGGTATTGTGTATCAGCTCCTGGATAATGTTTCCCTTGGCAAAGTTCAGGTAACAGCATCCGTATTCTATCCTGATGTCCTTGCCCAGGAAGTAGTCGGTTACGATGTTGTGGTCCTCATGGAAGTAGTTCACTTTTGGAATATCCATCAGGCAGTTCCAGCAGATTAGTTGCTCTCCATCGCGCTTGAATGGCTTGCCGCATCCGTAACATACTCTCGGACAGAAGATATCGAGAATATCGGTGAAGAATACTTTGATTGCTTTCCAGGCTCCCATTGGATTGTGTATTACAGATTCTTGTATAATTTGCCGTAATCTACTGTTCCGTCGGGATTCTTGGTGGCTTTCCAGCGCTTGTGGCTCCATAGCCAAGTCTCTGGCTGATTGCGCATTACCTCCTCCAGTTTCGACATGTAGGCCTGTGTGATCTCGCCGGGCTGAGTCTTGGACGGATCCTCGCAGATCATGTAGACGTATTGGCGGTAATAGCCACGCTTCTCCTTGCGCGATTCCATGTAGATGACTGGAAGATTGAACATTCGGGCATAGAATTCGATGCCCTGTAGACATGCTGTATCCATTCCGAAGAATTTGGCCCAGATGGCGCGCTTGAGGATGGGCGCATTCTGATCGCCGGCCATCACGAAGCCCATGGGCATCTTCTCGCGCATTGAGAATACAAAACGTGTTTTCTCTATTGGGCAGAAATGTGTGCCTCTGGCTTCACGGCACTTGACTGTGAAGTTGCTGATATACTGGTTTTTGAGAGGCTTGAAGATAGCGGCGAAACGGTGCTTGTGCTCCAGGAGAACTGTCTGAGTGGCCCATTCCCAGTTGCCGTGGTGACCTGTGGCCACTATCATGCTCTTGCCCTCGGCGTATAGTCGCTCCGGGATGCTGAGGTCGTCGTAGACAATGCGTTTGCGGAGTTTTTCGGGCGGATATGTGTATCCCTTGAGGCTCTCCATGAAGAGGTCCACCATGTGGGTGTAGTATTTTTTCTTGATCTCGTCGCGCTCCTCCTTTGTTTTTTCGGGGAAACACATTTCGAGGTTTTTGTCCACTACCTTGACTCTGTATCTGAACACCCTGAAAATCAGGAATGCCAATACGTCGGATTCGAAGTAGAGCAACCACCATGGCGTAATTCTGAACATGAATATTACCAGCCTGTAGAATAAGTAACCAATGTACTGAAATACTTTCATTGCTATTGTTGTATTAGTAATTTATTGTTGTTTGTATTCTTTGTATAACTCCTTGATAATGAGGTAAAGATCATAATCGTTTCGGGAGATTATGAAGTCTCTGTCGAGCTTGACGTGCCACATGAATTTTTCGGCCTCCTCCAGCGACATGCCTGTAATCTCAGAGATTACCTTGGGATTGTATTTTTCGGCGGCCTCGGCATTCAGGGCGTCCTGTCGCTTGAATTCCTCGATTTTCTGCTTGGCTTTCTGTTTTTTCCGGTCGAAATTCATGGAGAATCCTACTCCTCTTGCCGACTGAGTAATCATTTTCAACTCCTTGACATCTATTAGGTTTTCGCGCCAACGCTCAATGCTTTTCATGTATGCGGGGTCTTCCTTTACGTCTACGCTTTTATAATCGAACAGAAACGATTTCCACCTTTCGGAATATACGTTTACGGTCTCGAGCTCGTAGGTTTTGGGCGCAAGG
>JAZUEG010000030.1:0-10816 GCA_045640025.1 Bacteroidales bacterium | reverse complement strand
ATGGCTACGATCCGACTTCGACGGCACAAAGTTTATTGCCGCGGCCGTTGAGTACAAGGGCGACTGCTGGGAGATGGTGAAGCAGAATCTCGATTTCGAGGAGTCGCTCCCAATCGTCTCAGTTCTCACAATGCCTGCAACTGGATCGGAGATGAACTGCAACGCCGTAATCAGCAACCGCCGCGTTCAGGAGAAATTCTGCCTCGGCAATCCTAAGAACTATCCAGTAGCATCTATCCTCGACCCCGAGGTTGTATATTCAATTCCAAAGCGTCAGAAGGCCAACGGCTTGGCTGACAGCTTTATCCACGTTATCGAGCAGTACCTTACCGACGATATCAATGCACGAGTTCAGGACCGCTGGGCCGAGGGTGTCTTGAAGACCATTATCGCCACAGCTCCAGAAGTTTTGGTCGACAAGCCTTCATACGACGCCTGCGCCAACTATATGTGGGGTGCCACCTGCGCGCTCAACTTCTTCATCTGCCCTGGCGTAAATCAGGACTGGGCTACTCACAATATCGGTCACGAGCTCACAGCTCTCTGCGGTCTCGACCACGGTGTTACACTCTCAATCGTTCTGCCAGGCACAATGCAGATTATGCGCCAGGAGAAGAAGGCCAAGCTCCTCATGTACGCCAAGAACGTCTGGAACATCACCGACGGCACCGATGACCAGATTATCGACAAGGCCATCGCCAAGACTGAGGAGTTCTTCCAGAGCCTCGGCATAAAGACCCGCCTCAGCGACTACAATGTAGGTCAGGACATTATCGACACCATCTACAACCGTTTCGTGGAGCGCAAGAGCAACCTCGGCGAGTTCGGCATCGTGACACCCGAGAAGAGCAAGGCAATTCTCGAGAGCAGGAAATAAACACGTTACGCTCGTAGAGACGCACGGCCGTGCGTCTCTACACCATATACAAACACAAAAAACGGGATATGCCAATCGGCGCATCCCGTTTTTTGTTTCCTAATGCCTCATTATCAGCCTCAGCCTCATATCCAACTTCTCATCCTCATTGCGTCGCTCGTAAGGCGTTATGTGATAGAGCTTTTCGCATTGCTGGGGACTTATATAATGATGATACAGCGACTGGAGCGCCGTCTCGGGGAACTCCACACCGTAAGTACGGCCTTCAGCTGTCAGCAAAACCAAATTGCGACACACCGCGGCCAGCTCGTTGTCCTGATACGCCGCCTGGAATATCTCGAACGAGAGATAGCTGATCTCCGAAACGTAGGTGTTCATGTAAATAGTGTCGGTCTGATTGAAACCGCCCTCATACTGAATCTTGAACGGCGACACAAACAGATTGTTGCGGTTGATTCCGCTGATAGACGTAAACTCGTCGAGAAGCAACTCCACACCCTGGCCGTACCACTTTTCAACGCGGTATTGCATATCATAGAGAACACTCTCCGTATTTGGCGCAATGGTAGTTTTGTACATGATGATTGCAAAATAATAGTTGTTTACTCGACTCAACCACTACTTTACAATTTCCTTGCCACTATTTGCCCAACATATAAAACCGCAATCCAGTTCCACCACATTGTAGCCGTTTTTTACGAGAATCTCGGCCGCGCGCTTGCTTCTTCGTCCGCTTCGGCAATACACCGCCACTGGGCTTTTTTTATCTATACAGCTAATGGCGTTGCTCTCGAAATCGCTCTTCAGCACGTCGATATTTATGGCATTCCTCAGATGCCCGTCCGCAAACTCATCCGCGGTCCTCGAATCCAGCACCACCACATTCTGAGTACCGCCAATGTAATCGGCAAACTGATTCACATCCAGCGACTTGAAACCGCCATCCACCTGACCGCATCCCAAAGTAAACGCACTCATCATAACCAAAAAAGAATTGATAATATTCATACAAATCATATTTTAACAATTACGAAATTACATAAAATTAACATTCCATTCAAAAAAATCTATATAACTTTGCAAAGTTTTTATATCAAATTACCATTTATTACACATGAAGAAGTATTTTCTAACATTGCTCTTTCAGCTGATGGCGCTAATAGCCACGGCCCAGCAGCACGTAATCTACGGCCACATCTACGACGATGCCACGGGCGAATCGCTCATATCGGCCAACATCTACAATCCATCGTCCCTAAAGGGCACCACATCCAACGAATACGGCTATTACAGTCTCCGTTTACCTGACGGCGACCAGACCGTAAACATCTCCTACGTGGGCTACGAGACCATGAGCCTAAAGCTCTCGTTGTCAGCTGATACAATGATAACAATCCGCCTACAGCCCAGCGCCCAGCTTCAGGAAGTCGTAGTCACCGACAACAGGCCCGAGGTCGGCGTCAAGTCCACCCGAAACGGAACCACAAGCCTTCCGCTCGACATCGTGCGCAATATGCCCGTGCTCCTCAGCGAGCCCGACGTGCTCAAGACCATCCAGGCGCTCCCAGGCGTACAGCCAGGAATGGCGGGCACCTGCGGAATACACGTCCGCGGTGGCGACCCCGACCAGAACCTCTTCCTCCTCGACGGAATGCCCTTGTACAACGTAAACCACGCATTCGGATTCGTGTCGGTATTCCAGGCCGAGGCCGTAAAGAACGTCGATTTCTACAAGAGCAGTTTCCCTGCCAGATTCGGAGGCAGGCTGTCATCAATAGTTGACGTCAGGACCAAAGACGGCGACATGAAGAAGTATTACGGATCGTTTTCCATCGGGTTACTAACGTCGCACCTCAACTTCGAGGGTCCCATCATCAAGGACAAGACAAGCCTCTCAGTATCAGCACGTCGTAGCTACCTCGACTGGCTTATCCGCCCATTCTTCGAGGACGGCGAAAAGGCTGGAATGGCCCTCTACGACGTCACCACCAAGCTCAACCACAGATTCAACGATAAGTGCCGACTCTACCTCTCGTTCTACAACGGACGCGACCGAATGTATTACGGCTATCAGGAGGATTTCGACAATAACGGCTACGACGACAAGATGGAGCAACACTGGGGCAACACATTAGCCACCATGCGCCTCAATACCGTGATAGCGCCGCGCCTATTCTGCAATACCACAGTGGCTTACACTGGCTACAAGTCCATAATAGACAGCAAGACATACGATTGGTACAAGTATTACGAAAATACCAAAAAGACCGAATACAAAACCGAGAGCTCATACAAATCGGGCATCAGCGACGCCAGCGTGCTCTCCGATTTCGATTTCCTGATAGCGCCCAAGCACACCGCAAAATTCGGCGCCGCGGTATATTTCCACGAGTTCAGGCCCGACGTCCAGACCCTTAGATACAAGACCAACGACACTGACGAGGCCCTCCGCGACACATCCATCGCCATATCGCCCAACAAGATTACCGCCCAGGAAATCAACGCCTACATCGAGGACGATTTCCCCATCACATCCACACTCCAGGCCAACGCAGGAGTCCACCTCTCCTGGTACAATGTGGAGGGCAAGAGCTACCTGTCGGCCCAGCCCAGAATCTCCTTCAGCTGGAATCCCGTCCACGACTGGCGCATCAAGGGAGGATTCAGCCTCATGGAGCAATACATCCACATGCTCACCTCCAGCGACCTCATAATGCCCACCGACCTATGGGTGCCATCCACCAAGGCCATCAGACCCATGACCGCAACCCACTATGCCATAGGCGCTTATTACACAGGAATCAAGGGTTGGGAACTAACGGCGGAATCATATTACAAGAAATCGAAAAACCTGCTGGAATACAAGGACGGCATGAGCGCCATGGGAAGCGCCACCAACTGGCAAGACAAGGTAGAGATGGGCGAAGGCTACAGCTATGGACTGGAGCTGATGGCGCAGAAAAAGACTGGAAGCCTTACGGGTTGGGTAAACTACACATTATCCAAGACCGACAGGATTTTCAGGAACGGAACAATAAACAACGGCATCAGGTTCCCATACAAATACGACCGCCGTCATGTGGCCAACATCACGATAAACTATCAGCTGAGCAAGCGCGTGGACATCAACGCCGAATGGAACTTCATGTCGGGCGCCAAATCCACCGTGGCCGTGGGCTACGACGTAGTGATGGAGGACGACTATCCCGACGTAACCGACCCAGGACACACCAACATAATTCTGAAATATGAGGGACGCAACAACTACAGCCTGCCAGCCACTCACGCCCTCAATTTGGGAATCAGCCTCCATAAGCAGAAAAAGCACGGCGAATCCATCTGGACGCTCTCGGCCGTAAACGCCTACAACCACAAGAATGCCGACATCATCTACGTGGAAAACGAGATTGGCGACGACTGGGACCTCCACACCCGCATCAAGCAGATCACGATAATGCCGATACTGCCCTCATTCTCTTACACTTTCAAATTCTAACAAACGATGAAAAAACTCATAACATACATATCAGCCATTATCTGCATGATGGCCACCTCCTGCGAGAAAACCATCGAGGAGCTCGATTTCAGCGACCAGAAGGAAATATACGTGCGCGCCATCCTCAACAACGGCCCATCTGCCGACAACAAGATATCATGCTACCGCCTCTATCAGAAAAAGGTGACCACGCTCGACGACGCCACCATAAAAATCTACATAAACGGCGAGCTCAGCGAAGTGGTCTCTAACGAAAAGCCAAACTCCAACAACCCTGACTATCCCATAAAATCCACCTTCCGCCCGGGCGACAAGGTAAGGATGGAGCTAACATCACCCAAAGGCGAAGTCTGGGCCGAAACCGTTGTGCCAGAGCCAATTGATATTATATCAGCTGATACATTGAAAACCACCGCCGCCTTTGATAAGGACATCGATCCCATGCTCTGCTACAAGGTGATGCTGGATATGAAAGCCAACGGCAACCCTGGCAACTACCGCATAATGGCAGGCTACAAGACCGAGACCATAGGAACTAAGATTTATTACGATTTTTCCCGCTATGACATTGCATTTCAGCGCGATACTGTCCTGATAGACTCTTTGCCAAACATGAACATAAAGGACGACGCCGCCCTCACCGACGGCAAGGGCTATGTGGAAAAAGACGATGAGATGCTGGAGATGGACGTGGAATACATCAACCATTATCAGCTGATATCGGGATCATATTTCAACGGCGGACGGTACAAGGTCTCCTTCTACGTGGAGCCGATGCCATGGTACATCAACAGCTTGTGGGGAAGGGGATACACCCAGGGAGGCAGTTATCCTTTCGTAAAAGGCCACATCTACCGCCATCTGGATGAGAAAATTGAAATCGACGGCAGGATACACGAATGTATAGTAATCAACAAATCCTACAACGAATACATTCAATATCAGCTGTTTTCGATATCCGACGAGGAGCACACCTACCTGAGGGGACGCAGTAATCAGATCGACATAGATTACTCGGATTCGCAATTTGTGGAGCCCGTAATCCTGAAGGGCAACATCCACGGCGGTCTCGGAATATTCGCCATAGAGAGCGTCACCGAGGGCGAAATCAAGCTGACAACACCAATAGTAAACTGGGAGACGGCAGCAATTTACTACTAAAAACATTTCGCACAGATAACACTGATGACACAGATCTTCATATTGTTATAGAAAAAAAACAATCCGTGAAGAATCTGTGTCATCTGTGTTTTCTGTGCGATTTTTCTTCTTAATACTTTCTTGTAATCTCATCAATCTCAGACAGTTCCTCGGCCGAGAAATTGAGATTATTGAGACAGGCCAGGCTGTCGTCCATCTGCCTAACGTTTCGTGTGCCGATGATTACGCTGGTCATTCTCGGGTCGTTCAATAGCCACGATAGCGACATCTGAGCCAAGGTCTGGCCACGGCGCTGAGCTATCTCGTTGAGCTTACGTGAGGTCTCCACAACATCCGCCGTCACCTGGTCCTTCTGCAGGAAACCGTCGGGACGGGCCGCGCGAGATCCCTCGGGAATGCCGTTCAAGTATTTGCTTGTAAGCAGTCCCTGATTTAGTGGCGAGAACGATACAAAGCCCGAGCCCTCACCGGCGGCGTTGGCGATGATACCGCCTTCCACCTCGCTTCGGCACTCAAGATTGTATTTGTACTGACTCAGCAGACAAGGAACCTTGGCCTCGCGGAGAATACGGTAAGCCTCTATCTGCTTGTCGACAGGATATTTCGAGATTCCCACGTAGAGGGCCTTTCCCTGACGCACAATGTCGATGAGCGCCTGCATGGTCTCCTCCACGGGAGTCACTCCGTCGTAGCGGTGTGAGTAGAAAATATCGAAATACTCCAATCCAGTACGCTTCAGGCTCTGATTGCAGCTGGCTATCAGGTTTTTGCGGCTGCTGAAATCGCCGTATGGACCAGGCCACATATCGTGACCAGCCTTCGATGATATGAACATCTCGTCGCGGTGGGCGGCGAGGTTTTTGCTGAGAATCCTTCCGAAATTCGACTCTGCACTGCCAGGCACAGGGCCGTAATTGTTGGCCAGGTCGAAGTGGATGATACCCTTGTCGAAGGCGTGGAGAATCATTTTCTCGGCCTCGTCCTGATCATCCACCGATCCGAAATTGTGCCACAGTCCCAGACTGATGGCAGGAAGAAGAACGCCGCTATTGCCCGCACGGCGCAAGGGCATACCATTAATTTCTGTCATAATATAATTGTGTTTAGATTTTTTTGAATTATTGCTTGTGGAGAGGCTTGGTGGTGGCGCCCAGGGTTGAGATTACGAGGGCGCCGTATTTTGCCTTTACGCCGTACATCGCGGCCTGATTGGTCTGCAGGAACTCTATCTTGTCAACCTCCGACAGCACCACCTCCGACAGGCTGGCGTCCGTCTTGCCATCCACCACTATCAACGCGCACTCCGAATCGTCGTGGGTTCTGTTGGATACCACGCAATCGCCAAACACTCTTACGAGGGGACAGGCGGCCTTGATGGCGGCATATATATCACCGTAGCTGTTGTAACGGCCAGCTTCGCCATTTTCGCCAGAGGCATTTTCGGCGTATCCCTCCACAGGAGTGAGCGGAATATTTATTGTATCAGCTGGATTCCAGTTCTTGAGATTTACTGTAACCTCGTAGAATCTTGGGTCCACCACGGAGAGCTCGTCCTTTACGGCGATATTGATATTGGCAATGCCGTCGGCGCCGGATTTGGCGGAAGCCTTGGCCTTCTTGGCCTGGAGGCTTACATCAGATACAGGAGTACCATCGGCCTGCGAGAGTTTTACAACAACTGAGGAAGTCTGCGCCATGAGGGTGGCAGATGCAAATGCTGAAACCAGCAGTAAAAATATTTTTTTCATAGTGGTAATAATTTATGGTTATTGGTTTATTTCCAAAATCAGCGGCGCGTGGTCGGCCCTTTCGCCAGAATCGAGCATTGCAGATTTTGTCACATTATTTTTTATTCTGTCGCTCACGAGGAAGTAATCGATTCTCCAGCCAGAGTTGTTCATCTTGGCTGTCGTGATCCTCTGCGACCACCACGAATACACCTTCTCCACGTTGCCGTTCATGTAGCGGAATGTGTCCACGAAACCGCGGCTCAGGAGATTGGTGAATCCGGCCCTTTCCTCGTCGGTAAATCCTGCCGAGAAATGGTTGCTGTCGGGATTGGCCAGGTCTATCTCGGTATGCGCCACATTGAAGTCGCCGCAGGCTATCACGGGCTTCTCCTTATCGAGCTTGCTGAGATAATCGGCGTAGCAGATATCCCATTTCTGTCTGTCCGCCAGGCGTTTGAGTCCGTCGCCGGCGTTGGGAGTATATACATTCACGAAATAGAAATCTCCGAAATCCAGTGTCAGCAGCCTTCCCTCGCTGTCCATGGTATCAGGAGCATTGATTTGGGCAGCTGATACAGTTGCAGATAGAGTATTCTTGTAAAGCACCATTGTGCCGGCGTACCCTTTCTTGGCAGGAGGCACAGAGCTTACAAACTCTATCTTGTAATCGGGAAAGTATTGCGTCAGAACAGCTTTCTGCTTGTCGTTGAGGCCATTAGCTGGCAGTTTGGTTTCCTGGATGGCGATGATGTCAGCGTCCTCAGCCTTGATTTTTTCAAGCACATTCCGCGACAAAACAGCCCTTGCCGAATCTGAGGTAAGCGCCGCATTGATGGAGTCGATGTTCCAGGAGATCAGTTTTTTCATGGTTTTTAATTTTTATACTTCCTTATCTGTTGTGGTGATGGTGGTGGCCGTGGCCATTGTGATGACCGTGGCTGTGGTGATGGCTGTGGTGATAATCGTCATCATCATCATCATCATCGTCGTCATCGTCGTCATCGTCATCTTCATCGCAGTATGATTCTTCGTCGTCATCATCTTCGTCGCTGTCTTCGTCGTCGTCATCTTCATCGCAGTATGATTCGTCATCGTCTTCTTCGTCGTATGATTCGTCGTCATCATCATCGTCGCCGTAGGAATCGTCGTTGTCGTCGTCTTCTCCGTAAGAATCCTCGTCGTCGTCATCTTCGTAGGCCTCGTCGTCAGAATCGTCGTCGTCATCATCGTCGCTATCGGCATTAGGTTTCTGGTTGTAGGTGTGCTTGGCCACTAATACGCACCAGTAATCCTCACCATTGCCGCGGTAGTGGGCTATGGCGCAATCGTAGCAGTTGGCCCAGAAGCTGTCGAGGCCAAGAAGATGAATTCTGTGTCCAGCCTTGCTTCTGTCTGATGCTTTGGGACAATCGTCATTCAGCAATTCCTGAATTACGAGCTTGCCGTCGTTGTCGCTGATGGCGATGCTCTCAAAATTGTTTTCGCTCACATCCTTGTACCAATCCTTGGGAAGTGTGTAGCCGTATTTGTTGATGAAATAGTTCATGCCATAACCATCGGGATCTATATGCTCGAAATATTTTCTTGTAGCCATGTCCTTGGCCTTGTAAGAAGCAGCCTTGTAGAGATTGTCGTCCCATTTCAGCTTGCATGTGGATTTTACATAGCTGAGGTCCACACCAATCTCTTTGGAGTATTTGGATGGGTTTTGTCTTACCTGGTTCAGATAGTTGAAGGCATCTTTCTCTTCTTGTTTCTGGGCATTAGCTGCATTTACAAATATAATTGCAATCAGCACTAACAATAATTTTTTCATAATTGATGATTTTTTTTAGTTTGTATAAATTTATTTTTGCGAATACAATCTTGTATTCAATCGGCAAATTTATAAAAAACAATGAAAATACAAATAAAATTTTTAATTGAAATTTGCAAAAAAAAATTCTTATTAGGCCCATAAAAGGCGCAATAATTAGTTATCTTTGTATTGTAACAAAAAAAGCGACTTGATAGAATAGAGAGGACACATTGGCGAAGCCACCCCGAAGAAAGTTTCTACACCTGTTCGCAAAAGGAAAAACTCAACTGGGAAAAATCGAGCTTATGGTGAAGAGAAATTTCCCATTAAATATTTTTAACCGAGGCCATCCGCTTACGGATGACCTCGGTTAAATATTAATTTGGTTTATATGTTTTTGATAACATCCAAAGACAGGCCAGTTGTTGCGGAAATCTGCTCATCGGTCATAGTGCCGAGAGATTTCAGATTCTGGGCAATAGTAATTTGAGTTTTCTCGATGCCTTCAGCCATTCCTTCAGCCCTTCCTTGTTCTCTTCCTTCTGCCATTCCCTTTCTGAAGCCCTTGTATATGCCAGTTTCTATCTCGCTTTGACGTATGCGTTTCAGGTCCTGGTCCATAATGTATTGCTTTTTTTCCTTAGGCGAAAGTTTTTCAAACATGAGAGACTCCCTGGCTTCCTGAAGTCCGGGAGCCGAGGCGGTTGGTGGTATGATGTCGGTTTTCAGGAAACTGATCCATTCCTCTAATGGAGTCTTGGCGTATTTGTTGAACTGATTAACTTTCAGTATAAAATATTCCGGCATAATGTCGCCTGGTGTCTTGCAGCTATACAATTCCTTCTGCTCTTCCGATAGTTCCAGCTTGTTTTGGGAATTGCTGATGCTTACAAATTCTGTCTTTCCATGGTAGGCGTAATCGTCGCCCTTGCCGAGGTCGAAATATACAATGTTGATTGAATAGATTTTTCGTACCTTGCTGAAAACGGCACCCTTCTGAATATACTCTGTCAGCGACTTGGACGCACCGTATGTCATGCGATGGAAATAGTCGTTCTGGTCGTCGTACTGGATCTCAAGGATAAGCAACTCGCCCTCCTCGGTCTCACAGAATACGTCCACACGATTGTACTTATCGTCGAAAGTCTCCTTGTTTGCCTCGCTCTCGTTAAGGTGGGAAAGCTTGATTTTCTTCCCCAAAAGCGATGTAAGGAACCCTTCCACGATAACGTGGTCAGCCTTATTCCTGAGCAATTTCTTTATAGCCCAGTCAAAACTTACCAATGGTCTCTCGTAATCTGCTGTCATCATATTCAGAATTTGTTGATTTGGCACAAAGATAATACAAAAACTGTTTCAAATCAAATTTGCGGGTAAAATTTTTATTTCCTTACCACTTCTCAATCCGAAGGAACATGGCTCTCGTCCCTTATTGAGCAGTCTAGTTTTTTGGGGCATTGGATTGAGGAGAAGTTGGTCCAAATGCTGGCCATTTCATATCCCGTATTCCTGAAGTAAGTTTTTTTTCAGCTAATACATACACAATCCCAAGACGAGAAATTCGCCCGGGATTGGTATATATAAACCTCGCTATTAGCTACAAAAAAACTAAATCCTGCCTTCCAAGTATTTCTTTGTAAGTTCGTGGTCGGGAGATTTGAAGACTTTCTCGGCCGGGCCGGTCTCGATTACCTCGCCGAGGTAGAGGAAAACCACATTGTCGGCAATTCGCATTGCCTGGCTGAGGGTGTGGG
>JAZUEG010000029.1:0-1605 GCA_045640025.1 Bacteroidales bacterium | reverse complement strand
ACCGCTTGGCCTCCGACTTCATCGAGCCACTGCTGTCAGCTGTAGTGGCCGACGGTATGATAGGAAGCAACCACAAGAGCAACACCGAGCTGATAGCCCAGGGTATCGCAAATATCGCCGCTCCAATATTCGGCGGTATTCCTGCCACCGGCGCCATTGCCCGTACAGCCACCAACGTGAAGAACGGCGGACGCACTCCTATAGCCGGTATGATACACGCCGTGGTGCTGATGCTGATAATGTTTTTTGCGGCCCAGTATGCCGAGAAGATTCCACTGGCCTGTCTGGCTGGCGTGCTCATAGTGGTAAGCTACAATATGAGTGAGTGGAGATCGTTCGTATCCATCACCAAGGGCAGCAAATACGATACTGTAATCCTGCTCGTAACATTCTTCCTGACTGTACTGGTGGACCTCACCGCCGCCATTGAGGTGGGCATGATAATGGCAGCCTTCATCTTCATGAAGCGTATGGCCGACCAGGGCGAGGTAATCAACGTGAAAAACGAGACCGAGGGCGTGGAGAACTACTCTCACCTGCCCAAGGGTATCGAGATATACGAGATAAGCGGTCCGTTCTTCTTTGGCGCTGCCAAGAAGTACCGCGAGACTCTCCGCCAGTTTGGCAACGAGGCCAAGGTGCTCGTTATCCGTATGAGGCACGTGCCTTTCATGGATGCCACCGGCGCCAGAAACTTTGAGGCTATGCTCAACGACATGGACGACCTGAATGTAAAGGTGGTGCTCTCTGGCGTAAACGAGAGCGTATACTCTGAGCTCAACAAGACCGGAATTGTGGCCAAGCTCGGCAATCAGAATGTATGCTCCAACTTCGATATAGCCCAGCAGAGGGCCAAGGAGGTTCTGAAGGATGTTATTCAGGACGAGGCTTCAAGGTAATGCCACCGAAATCCCATAATCCGTAATATACAGAACAGACGGCGCTGAATTTTTTCGGCGTCGTCTGTTTTTTTTGTATGTATTTTTATTACTTTAGCAGCCGAAAACTTTATTATTTTTTATTTTTATGAAAAAACTTATAACGACAACAGCGCTGATGCTCGCATCCATTGCCGGTATCAGCCAGACCTACACCAGCATCAATACCAATGGCTGGAAATTCATAAAGGGCGACGACCCTAAGTACAAGCAGTCGATGTATGACGACGGACACTGGCGCAATGTAACCCTGCCCCACGACTGGAGCATAGAGACTCCCACCAGCAAGATAAGCAAGGTAGGCGGAGAGGGCGGTTACCGACAGGCCGGAAAAGGCTGGTACAGAACCAAGCTCGACATCAAACCGCAATTAGCTGACAAAAAAATATACCTCTACTGCGAGGGTATATACATGGACAGCGAAATCTATGTGAACGGCAGGTACGCCGGCGGCCATAAGTACGGATACTCATCGTTTTACGTGGATATCACCGACCTCGTGACACCGGGCCACACGGCCACCATAGCCATAAGCGTAGACAACAGCAAGCAGAAAAACAGCCGATGGTACTCCGGATCGGGCATATACCGAAACATGTGGCTCGTAAGCTGTCCCAAGGTGCACATGGACCTCTATGAGCCTTTTGTATACACCAAGAGCATAGAC
>JAZUEG010000028.1:0-18195 GCA_045640025.1 Bacteroidales bacterium | reverse complement strand
GTTGACCTTTCCAGTCGGCGGGGATTGAGAAGGTTTTCCTGTACGAGCCCACGTAGTTTGCCTTGTCGTCAACGTGAGGCTCCTTGCTCCACCATTCCTTGTCCCATTCGTAAGAGACGTTGGTGTAGATAGGCACGCCGTAGCCGTTGAGTTCCCACATTCCGGGCACGGGCATTGTTCCCCAGTTGCTGTCGTCGTAAGTTGTTGTGTAATAGTCGAGAGGACGCTCGTTGGCGTTTGGCACCCAGTTGAATTTCCAGGTTCCTTCCAGCGAGAGAAATCTCTTTGATTTGGTCTTGGTGTTCTCGCGTGCGGTCTTGTCGGCCTTTGCGAGATCCATAGTCTCATAGGCGAAGTAATGCGTTACGTCGGCCTTTCTATTTACCTGATTTACTGCGGGGTCGTTCCAATACGGAAATTTCTGCTGAGCGTTGGCGGAAAGCGTACTCAGCACAAGCGCAGGAATCAGAAGCGTTTTAAGTTTCATAATATTAGTGGATTTTATAAGTGATGTATAGGGCAAAGATACGAAAGATTTTTAAATGTTGGAAAGACTTTTAATTTTTTATTTTATACCTCGAACCAAACAGGCCGTGCAAAGTTTTCCTTGTCTTCCAAGCCTTTTACGTGGCCGAGGTTGTTGAACGAGCCTTTTATGTTTCTGAGATAGAAGACCTTGAAGATTGGATTGTCGATATCGTCTTTGTAGAGTTGACGGACAATGCTACTCTTCTCAATTATCATCTGTTTCACCTTGCGGTTCTCCTCGAAAACGGCCTCTGCCTCAAACCTTATCCACGGAGTCATAATCTCATCGTCATCCAACTTGCTTCCACAGATTTCGAGGCTAGGATTCTGGATAAGTTCCTGATACATAAGTTTCTTGCTGTTGGTGCAGAACCACATTTTGCCGTCCTCAATCACCATATACTGCACCGGACGAACCTTAGGCTTCCCGTCGGTGCCGATAGTGGCCATAAATTGAAGGCCAATATTGTCGAGGTATTCTGCAATGTGCTGAATTGTAATTTGTTGCATAGTTGTTTTGTGAATTATGAATTACTAAATCCGGATTACGAATTTCAATACAAAGATAGGGAATATTTTGGGAAAATGCGGTTTATGATTGCGGATTTTGTAACTTGTGGATTGTGAGGTAGTTGTGATTTCGTCTCACACCTTTTTGAGGTTATTGAATGGCCGATTTCGCACCTTTTTGAGGTTATTGAGTAAAATACAGTAAACTTTTGATATAGTTTGATAAACCAAGATTTTTGAAAATAGCATACAAAACATATTGCAACAGTAAATTTTTTTTATCTTTGCAAGAAAAAAGAAATTATGGCAAACACAAAAGATTCACAGATAAGGCAAAAGGTTATAGACCGCTGTCTGCGTAGCGAAAGGCCTTACAGATTGGTTGAGATAATGGACGAATGCAACGATGAATTGCAGAAGCGAGGCGAACAAACTGTTGAGGCAGAGAATACTATCCGCACTGATATCAAAAATATAGAGGAAATATATGGCGCTGAAATAATCCAGACAAAGGAAGGCCGTTTCAATTATTGGAGTTACGCTGACAAGAATTTCTCCATTTTCAACAATCCATTGAAAGATGACGAAATCGCGAAACTAAAAGAGACAATCGAACTGATTTCCAAATTCAGCGGACGTATCAATTTTGAGTGGATAGACGATATGGCTGTAAGGCTTAATTCCATAATCGATTATACTCCAGACAATAGAAAGATTATCGGTTTTGACGATAATCCTGATTACGAGGGCCTTAAATGGATAGACCCAATATTCGAGGCAATTTCAAACAAATATGCAATTTCAATTGTATATCAAGAATTTAGCCAAAAGGCAAAAACTGTAATTGTATCTCCATATTATCTGAAACAATATAACAAACGTTGGTTTCTGTTTTGTAAAGATCCTAATTGGGAATCGCTGTCTATCTATGCCCTGGACCGAATCAAGAAAATATCTGTATCTTCTCAAAAATATGAGGATACAGATTTCGATTTTGATGACTATTTCTATGATATAGTTGGCGTTACGAAACCAAAGAAGTCAGAAATTCAGAAAATAAGGCTGTTTGTAAAGAGCAAAACTCTAAATTATATAGAGACCAAACCCATTCATCCAACACAAACAATTAAAGATAAAACGGAAGAAGGCGCAATCATAGAGATAAAAGCATACGTAAACACCGAATTGGAGCAGTTGATTTTGTCATATTCCGATTCTATAAAAGTATTGGAACCTCTTGATTTCCAAGAAAGAATAAAAT
This sequence comes from Bacteroidales bacterium, assembly GCA_045640025.1. Taxonomy (GTDB): domain Bacteria; phylum Bacteroidota; class Bacteroidia; order Bacteroidales; family UBA3824; genus UBA3824. The sequence goes on along the minus strand of JAZUEG010000028.1, from coordinate 15,896 downwards.
CGAAACTCCAATCCGCATTAGAGAATTATCAATAGGTTCAGTTAGATTGAACCTATTTGCCAAAAACTCGCCATATCTTTGCAGTGTCGAAAGACAAAAAACAACAACGAATGTTTAACTTTTAAAATTTGAGATTATGGAGAAGAAGGAAAAAGAGATGACAGAAAATGATCGTATAATAGAGATTCTCCCAAGATCTTTGGAAGAGCAATCTTTTGAGGAGGATATTATTCCCGAGTCTCGCGATAGTGAGTTAGATTTTTTTGCGGACGATGAGAGCGACGGCGAAGAAGATTGGGAAGACGACGAGGAAGATTACTTCGACTATTCTTTTCAAAACAATTGGGATGACTATGATGATTACAACGATTACGAGGAGGAAGAGCATTACAGCGAGTTCGCTGGAACTTACGCTCAGGAAGAGTTAGGTTACAGCGACGAGGATATTTGGACAATATTCGAGGGCGACCCTGATGCTTGTTGGAATGTTTGTTAAAAAAATAACGTGAGCCCAACTATAACTAACCATTATTTATTAATTTTGTAAAACTAAAATAGGAGATAAAGATATGACAAAGACTAAGAATACACCAGCAGTTACAAAGGAGTTCAAGAATATGATTTCTCAGATTGAGTTCAATGTAAGTCAGGATTATTTAAACTATTTGGATTGTCGTTCTGATCTCGAAGAGCCATTCTGGGGGTATAGAGTTGACGATGTCTTCTTGTCTATTATGGGTACCGCTTACGAGATGCTAGATTGCTACAATTCTAAATATAAGTTTTTGTATGAGGAGGCACTGGATTGTATAAACAAAAATGAACGGGCACAAAAATCAGGAGTTGCTGATTTTGTGAACAGTCGTAATTTAAAAGGGTCTTGCCCACTTGCCGTTATTGACTATTTGAGCATAAAGGCCTCTGGAATAGTTAATAGGGTTATGTCCGTAAATGAAGGCGATTCTATGTATATTCCGAAAGAAATATTCGACAATGCCCATCCAATTAATTGCGTGGAGAAGAAAGGCAAGTATTGTTTTGATGAATACACAATACGCAAGCCATTAAATTTCTATGTTCTATACTTATTGGCAAACAAAGTAAATGTCACCTTTGATATGACAGCAGGTGATATGCTTGCAAGTGACCTCTGCTTCGATAAAATGTTTCTCCTTTCGGGGGAAACTATGGATATCAATTTTAATGGTGTAAGCAAGTGTTTCGATCATTTAACTGATAATGGGTCAATAATATTTGAGACATTTGGAATTAATGATGATATTACCGACGAATACAAAGAGTTTAAAGATAGCATCGTCAGGAACAATTACCTTAAAGAGGTAATATCTTTGGTTTCAAGTACCTACTGGGTTTTGTCGAAGGTCAATACAAGCATAGACTTTTTCTTTGTTTCAGGTGATTATATGTTGAATTATCCAAGTAACGAGGATGTTCTGAAAATGTACTGGAACAGAGAGGCCAAGTTTAGCAAAACTATACTATACAATGAATTAGTTTTGGATATAAATGGCTACTACAATGTTTTGGCTCAGAAATATGTGCATAATTTCGACACCTCTAAAATTGGTTCCGATGAAAACATATACAAAATAACAGATTTTGTATCCATTGAGCATATCAAATCAGAAGAAGTAACAGGAGATTTCGTTCTTGCCTCTGCGTTTGTTGACAATTATTTGAATTGTGGACTTAAACGAAAGGACATAGAAATGAGAAGCAAATTGGGATATCTGGTTCCATCTAATTGCATTATAATTGCACGCAGTTTGTTAGGCTTCCGTTTTGTTGAAGTTGGTAATATTGACGGGACATTATATGCCCCTAAGAATACTTCTTGTATCAAATTCAAGGACAACAATGTTGTGACCAAGGAATACTTGTTGAAATCTTTAAGAACAAAATTCGTAACTTCACAGTATGGAGCATACGGATTAAAGTCCATATTCCCAATGGAAGATTTATGGGTTGCATTGCCCGATATAAAAAAACAAATGGAGGTTATTTCAGAGGAAAGCAAGAAATGGGCGCGTAAAGCCGAGGCTGAAAGGCAAAAATCATTCGAAGAATACAAACTTGACATACGAATGAAGAAGCATTCATTGGGACAGACATTGGCAGATATGAATAACTGGCTTAACGTCTTGATGAAAAACAAAAAGGATGGCATATTGGATGACAAAGAAATGGTAGGCAAGACTCGTCCAATTTCCATAGCCAATGTATTTGAAAAAATACAGAATGATATGGCAATAATGTTCCAGAAAGTTGATGCGTTTACTTTAGGAGATGAGATGGAAAAAGAAAGTTTTGAAATCGTTCCGTTCATCGAGGACTTTATAGCAAAGCACGAGAGCCCGATTTTCAAGTTCCAGTTCGAACCCAATAATAGGAAGAAATTGCTCAAATGTTTGTATGTTGATTTCTCCAAAGACGCTTTGCGAATAATCTTGGAAAATATTATTAGCAATGCAGTTTCGCACGGTTTTGACAAGGAAAATGGCAATAATATTGTAAAATTTGAACTTGTAGAAAGCGTGTATGATGCTGTTGGATATAATTACAAAGGAAGAAAATGCGTCTACGAAGACAAAGACATTATTCCTGTAAAGCATTATCTTTCTCTCATTGTATCTAACAATGGCAAGCCTCTTGCTAATGGTATGACACAAGAGAAAATGGTTAGATGGGGAGAAACTACTAATTCTTCTCATTCAGGGATTGGCGCATTCCAAATAAAAGGATTGTGGGAAAAGTTTTCGAAAGATAAAAAAGACAAATCCAACATTCCCGGATCGGATTCATTCTGCGAAGAAAACGGAATTGAGAATATTCCCGAAATACCAATATTCTCGAACCCCAATGAGAATGTAAGCGACTTTGAAATTGTTTCGACACCAGAAGATGAATTCAAAGTTTCATACAAATTCACATTTGGAAGAGAATTGCATAGACCAGAATATCAGTTCTTTAAAGAATCATAACTATGATAAAAACACTTTGGGTAGATGATGACCTGAGCATTGTAGAAAGTCATCAGATAACTGCGGAAGATTATGATATAAACCTTTGCCATTTTGACAATTGGCAAGAGGGGCAAGAAGAATTGCAGAATAATTTCAACGATTATTCCGCAATCATTCTTGACGCACATTGCGTGCTCAATAGGGGAGAGGCTACTGATGAGTCGTTCCTGTATGTAGTCGGCACAAAACTTAGTGGAATTTTCGAGAAGAAGAATTCTCAAATTCCTTGGTTTATATACTCCGCAGGTCACGAGAAGATCACCAACTTCAACCAGGTGGCTCGCTCTGTCTCGAAAACAAGAGAAGAATCTTGGGGGCAGGGAATTTATCAGAAAACCATTAGAGGCGATTTCGAGAAATTGCTCGCCAAGATCGTTGAACTCGCACCCCAGAACGAGAATTTTAAAATCAAGTATCAATACCAAAAACTTTTCGAGGTTTTGGATTGCCCTGATTTTATTGATCCCGAAGTCAAAACAATAATGCTTGATAATCTGAAACATATATATTATGGGACAGAAGAATTAGACTACGAAAATGAATTCAACAAACCAAGAAAGGTTTTAGAGTGCATTTTTAAAGCAATACACAAAAAAGGATTGCTTCCCGACGAATGCGTTAAGAATGGAGAAAACGGAGTAAACCTTAACTATAGTTGCAGATACATTAATGGTTTAAATTTTATTTCAACAACGAAAAGGAACAAGGAAATCAGATTTGGAGTAGAAGGAGAATATATTCTTCCTCCTATTTTGGGAAATTGTTTGTTCAATCAGGTGTTAGCCTTATGCAATGCATATTCGCATACTGAAAAAGACAAAACACCCAAGTTCCCAAAATCAATCATCAAATCACTTTGGGAAAGTTGTATTTTGACGCTTTGCGCTGTCATCGAATACTTGGGTGATTATTGCAAAGAACACGACGATGATGAGATTAACAGACTGAAAATTTCAGAAATCGAATTAACGTCCAAATCCAAGAAATAATTCTGCGTCTGGAAGACGCTATCTTGATTATCCGTGTACGTCGAAGACCGAAGGTCTGGCGTGTACGGATATTTTTCCGTAGGCATCCAGCGTACCGCTGTATGCCTGCGGTTACTAATTGTACTGCCTTTCAGGCAGGGATTGCTCTAATGATGTAATCAGATTATTTATAAAAGTGTCCGTTTCTTGGCGGGAATGTGTACGTCCTTCTTTTACAGATTGTTGGGATTGATCGATTCTTTGTTGAAGTTCCTCTGTGTTGTATGTTTGGGGAACTTTGAAATCGTGTTCCTGCAATTCGGTGATTCTGTCTTTTGAAATCGGTCCATCGAAAAGCATTTGACGAGATTCTTCAAGTCTGGGCTTTTTTGTCTCTGTTTCTATTATGTTCATAGGTCAATCGCTTATAGGTTTTATGCAAATATATAAATTTTGTTTAGGTTTAGCAACCAAATTTTTGTTATATTTGCCAAAAATTATTGATTATGACAGGATTGGCGCAGACAAAACTTAATCCAACGCAAATTTACATTCTTCAAATGTTTAAATTTGCAGAGACAGACGAAACCAAGAAGGAATTGCAACGTCTGTTGAAGGATTTTTATGTTAATAAAGTTGATGCTTTGGCTCAACAAGTTTGGGAACAGAAGAAACTTACCGCAGAAGCGCTTGACAAGCAAGAATTTCATTATAGAACTGCCTACTGATTCGAATTACTTTTCAAAACATTTTTTATATTTCCCCAATTCCTTCCCCTATCATCTGCGGAAATGTGCCCCAAAAAGCAACATTTCCGCACATTATAAGCCAAAATCAGCTTATAATGTGCGGAAATGTCGAAAAAAAAGTGAGATTTCCGCATATTATAGGATTTTTTTTGTTATTTTTGCGTCGGATATTTAATTTTAAGATTATGATTGTAGGACGCAAATTGGAAACCGAGAAACTTCTGGGACTCCTCGATAAGGACGAGTCGCAGTTTTGTGCCGTGTATGGACGCCGTAGGGTTGGAAAGACTTTCCTCATCAGGGAGACTTTCAACAGGAACTTTACGTTTCAGCATACGGGACTTGCTGATTCCGATATGGAGGATCAGTTGGACGAATTCCGTGTGTCGCTCAAAAAATATGGTCTCAAGGACTGCAACTCGTTGAAAAACTGGCGTGATGCTTTCCATAAACTTGCCGAATTGCTGGAAAAATCCACCGACAAAAAGAAGGTGGTTTTCATCGACGAACTCTCGTGGCTGGATACTCCTAAATCCAAATTCATAAGCGCGTTGGAGCATTTCTGGAATTCTTGGGCAACGGCAAGGAAGGAGCAGGATATCGTGCTTATTGTCTGCGGGTCGGCTACCTACTGGATTATCAATAATATAGTAAACAATCACGGAGGCCTCCACAACAGGCTTACGTGTCAGATATTCCTGAAACCTTTCAACCTGAATGAATGTGAGAAGTTCTGCAATGCCAAGGGTTTGAATTTCTCGCAGACTGATATCATTGAGGGATATATGGTGATGGGCGGTATTCCTTATTACTGGAATTACCTGAATACGCAATATTCTATGTCTCAAAATGTTGATAGATTGTTTTTCGGAGATGACAGTCCGCTGAGAAACGAGTTCCACTCGTTGTATTATTCTCTCTACAAGAATCCGACTCCGCATCTCGCTATTCTCAACGCGCTTGGAAACAATCGTGCAGGGCTTTCAAGGAAAGAATTACTTGAAGTTACCAAAATGTCTGACAATAAAACATTTGCCTCTGCGCTTGAAGAATTGGAGCAGTGCTCGTTTGTGAGGAAATATTACGCCTTCGGCAAGAAGACCAAGGATGCGCTGTTTCAGTTTATAGACAACTTCACGCTTTTCTATTACAAATATATCCTGAAAAACGAGAAGCACAACGAGGCTTTCTATACCAACAGTATCAATTCTCAGACCCGTGTGGTTTGGCAAGGCCTTGCCTTTGAGAGGGTTTGCCTCAGCCATATCAATCAGATAAAACAGAAACTTGGAATCGTAGGCGTAAATTCCTGCGCCAATTCCTGGTCGGTGAAGGCCAACGAACTTCACGACGGCGCTCAGATCGACCTGCTCATCGACCGTGACGACAAAACCATAAATATCTGCGAGGCAAAGTATTACAATGATGATTTCGTGATTGATTCCAAATACGCCGAGGATCTGCGCAGGAAGAAATCCACTTTCAAGGTAGCCTCCAAGACCAACAAGACCGTGAAACTCACACTCATAACCACTTACGGCCTCCGCAGGAATGCCTATTCAGGCGTTGTGGATTCCGTGGTCAGGATGGAGGATTTGTTCAGGGAGGAAGTTTGAAACATAGTTTTTTCATATTATAAACACAAATCAATTCAAAAAAATGCATAAGAGAAATATCAAGATCGTGCTTACGGCGGTGGTGATTGCTTCGGTGGTTGTGGCGCTGGCTGTAAGGTGCGGTGGCAAGGAGGGGAAGCCTCAGGGAAGCCCAAGCGTGAATAAGGTGGCATCAGCAACAAAACTTATTCTGGATACCGACCTCGGAAACTCTACCGACGATATGCTGGCTATGCAGTTGGCGTTTGCGTATCAGGCTGATAATAAATGCGAGGTGCTCGGTTTTATGAACAGTAGGCAATTGCCTATGGCGCAGGATTTTGCCGACCGTATGCTCCACTATTACTGCGCCGATAATGTGCCTCTGGGAGTCGTCAATGGCGACAATCAGTATTTCGAGATTGTGCCTTATTATCATCTTTGTGAGTCGTTGTCGGCAGATGGCACACCTTTGTATAAGGGCACCGGCATCAGGCTTGAAGAACGCTTGGAGGCTTGGAAACTTTACAGGAAGATTCTTGCTGAATCGGCCGACAACTCGGTCTCTATCGTGTGCGTGGGTATGATGACAAACCTCGGTCTGCTGATGGATTCCAAGGCAGACGAGTTCTCTGATCTCAGCGGTATGGAACTGATACAGAGGAAGGTAAAGCAACTGGACATTATGGGTTGCTGTTTCGAGAAGGTTCCGCTAAGATACGAGAAGGGTTTCCTGGAGGTGGAGTATAATGTGGGTGGCGACGTGGCTCTCGCAAAGCACGTTTTGGAGGACTGGCCTGCCACTCTGTACATTACTCCGCTGGAGGCTGGCCTTGATTTCCCCTCCGACCACGACCGTATGCTTTCTGATTATAGTGCCGATACTCTGCATCCTATGTATCAGATCTACAAAAACTACGATGAGTGGGCCAAGGGCGACGTGGGTCAGTATTTCTGGGATCCTCTGTGCGTGATCCACAGCGTGGAGGGCGACGCAAGTTTCGCGGTATCAGCCCGAGGAAAAATAAGGATAGAGGAGGACGGACACTCGGTTTTTGAGGCATCAGAAACGGGAAATGTATATATAATAGGTGTGGGCGAGGGTCAGAAGGCAGGTATCAGCGACAAACTGATGGGCGTGGCAGGTTTTCGTCCGTCTCAGGGTCAGCTACACTAAAAAATATAATTCTCCAATTTGGGCGCAAATATAGTTTTGGCTGTGCTTTTATTCTAATTTTTTTACTGATTTTGGTGAAATATTGCAATGTTGCACTTTTGCTTGGTGAATATTTCTGCTGGTAGTATCTTTGCATCGTAATTAATAACAAAACGATTGTAAAACATAAAAACTATTAGAAAATGAGTAAGATTATAGAAAGCGCATTGGAGTTGATTGGAAACACTCCGCTCCTGAAACTCAACAACTACAGCAATAAAGCCGGTGTGAAGAATGCCACCATTCTCGCAAAGCTCGAGTACCTGAATCCTGCTGGTTCCGTAAAGGACCGTATCGCCCTCGCGATGATTGAGGATGCAGAGAAGAAGGGTCTCCTGAAGCCCGGCGCAACTATCATAGAGCCCACTTCGGGCAACACAGGTATCGGCCTCGCATCAGTGGCCGCCGCCAAGGGCTACAAGGCCATCCTCACCCTTCCCGAGACTATGAGCGTGGAGCGCAGGAACCTCCTGAAGGCTTACGGCGCCGAGATCGTGCTCACCGAGGGTGCCAAGGGTATGAAGGGCGCCATCGCCAAGGCCGAGGAGCTCAACAAGGAGATTGAGGGTTCGGTAATCCTTGGTCAGTTTGTGAATCCTGCAAACCCTGCCGTACATTTCGCCACCACAGGTCCTGAGATCTGGGATCAGACAGATGGCAAGGTTGATATCTTCGTGGCAGGAGTTGGTACAGGCGGAACACTCTCAGGCACAGGTAATTTCCTTAAGTCAAAGAATCCTGAGGTTAAGGTTGTAGCCGTGGAGCCTGCCACCTCGCCCGTACTCTCAAAGGGTACAGCCGGTCCTCACAAGATTCAGGGTATCGGCGCAGGTTTTGTTCCTGATACTCTGGATACTAAGGTTTACGACGAGATAATCACCATCGAGAATGAGGATGCTTTTGCCGAGGGCAAGCGTTTCGCAGTGAGCGAGGGTATCCTGGTTGGTATTTCTGCTGGCGCCGCGCTGAAGGGCGCGTCGATTCTCGCCGAGCGTCCCGAGAACAAGGGCAAGAATATCGTTGTGATTCTTCCTGATTCGGGCGACAGATATCTCTCGACACCTTTGTTCGCATAGTTTTTTATTTTTTTTATTGAATATCTTCCCGCAGGCTCTTTCGGTGGAAAGGGTCTGCGGATTTTTTTTGCGGTTTCGTAGAGTTTGGGGTGGGATTTTTCGGAGGAATGATTATTTTTGAGGTGTGCGAAATAAATTAAACAATATCTATTATGAATGTAATTTTGATTAATGGAAGCCCGAAGGCTAATGGCAATACTGCGTTGGCGTTGCAGGAGGTGGCGAGGACTCTGAATGCGGAGGGCGTTGATACTGAGATTATTAATATCGGCAACAAACAGATTCGTGGCTGTATGGCCTGCAACCGTTGCTGGGAGATTGGCAAGTGCGTTTTCGACGACGGTATCGTGAACGAGATTGCGCAGAAGTTGAACAATGCCGACGGTATTGTGGTGGGCTCGCCTGTGTATTTCTCGTCGCCCTCGGGTCAGATTATCTCGTTGCTCGACAGGCTGTTCTACTCGAATCTCCATACCAACTGGTCGATGAAGGTTGGCGCGTCGGTGGCGGTGGCAAGGCGTGGCGGATGTACCGCTACTTTCGATGTTCTCAATAAGTATTTCCTGAAGACGAGTATGCCCGTGGTGCCGTCGCAATACTGGAATATCGCTCACGGAACAACTCCTGGCGAGGTTGCTCAGGATTTGGAGGGTATGCAGACAATGCGTCAACTCGCAAGGAATATGGCGTTTATGATAAAGAGTTTCGCCCTCGGTCGCGAGAAGTATGGCATTCCCGAGGAGGAGCCGAGGGTTGAGACGCATTTTATAAGATGACTTTTTCGCACAGATGACACAGATGACACAGATTTTTTTTTACTGAGTTCTACGATTTGTTTTATTCTCTAAGAGGGTAAGAGATATAAGAGTTCTTGATTTTTTAAGAGACGGAATTTTCATTGAAAACTCCTTTTTAGAGTTTAAGAGCCCTACAACTGAGAGGCTCTTAAACTCTTGGAGTAATTTTTGGAAAAAATTACGTCTCTTAAAATTAGTAACGCTCTTACCTCTCTTACTCTCTTAGAGAATAGTGTCATCTGTGCGATTTTTCCTTTCAGAATTTTTATCTTTTTGAAGTTTTCTTTTTTGGTCGGACTGTGTCAGTTATTCTGTGAATTCTTTTCTGTTTGGTGTATTATTCTGATATTTTCTGTTTGTTTGGAAAGAATGTTTAGAGAATCTATTTTTGTGTAAAATTTTAATCACGGAAGATATGTCAAGAGGAATAAATACACAATGTTTGCATTTGGAGGAGGACGAGGGCGACTGTAAGAATTTCGGGGCGCTGAGTTTTCCTATCTATCAGACTGCTACTTACGCTCATCTGGGCGTGGGCAGGAGTACGGGTTTCGACTATTCGCGACTTCAGAATCCTACGCGTGAGCACTTGGAGAAAGTTGTGGCGCAGTTGGAGGGCGGTATCGACGCGTTTGCGCTAAGTAGCGGAATGTCAGCGATTACCTTGCTTATGGAGGTTTTCAGCCCTGGCGACGAGATTATCGCCGACTGCGATCTCTATGGCGGTACTATCCGTCTGTTTGACAACGTGCTGAAACGCAATGGAATAGAGGTGAAGCCCGAGGAGTGCTCAACGGCTGATTTGGAGGCTCTCGTCACAGAGAAGACAAAGGCCATTTACATTGAGACTCCCACTAATCCGATGATGAATGTATCTGACATTGCGAAACTTGCCGACATTGCGCACCGACACAATGCGTGGCTGGTGGTTGACAACACTTTTCTCTCGCCATATTTCCAAAATCCGCTCAAGTTGGGCGCCGACGTTGTAATCCACAGTGGCACAAAGTTTTTGGGCGGTCACAACGATACTCTGGCAGGTTTTGTGGTTACCAACAATCCCGAGATTCAGGAGAAACTTAGATTCCTGATAAAAACCGTGGGAAGCGGACTTGCGCCTTTCGACTGTTGGCTCATCGAGCGCGGTATCAAGACCCTGGGCCTTAGAATGGAGCGCGCCTCAGCCAATGCGAGAAGTATCGCCGAGTGGCTCCGTGGCCGAAAGGAGGTAAGGCGCGTGATTTATCCTGGTTTCGAGGATCATCCTGGCTACGAGATTATGAAACGTCAGGCACGGGGCTTCGGCTCTATGATTACTTTCGAGTTGGAGAGCAAGGAGTTGGCGCTGAGTATCTTGGAGCGTGTTAGGATGATAAAGTTCGCCGAGAGCCTTGGCGGAGTTGAGACCCTGATAACCTACCCAACCACCCAGACCCACGCCGACGTTCCCGAAAATGTCCGCATAGCCAACGGCATTACCGACAGCGTCTTACGCCTCTCCGTCGGAATAGAGGATTTAAGCGACTTGTTGGCGGAACTGGAAAGCGTTTTTAATTAAAGGTCTCGCCCAGATGATTAAAACATAAATTACCACGAATTAACATAAATTCATCATAAATTTTCTATATGAGAGTAATTTTTGGATAATTCGTGTAAATTTATGATAATTTATGTAGAAAACTTCGCCCTATGCATAAAAATATTAATCTGCGTATTTTTTTTGTCATCTGTGCGAAAATCGAAAATCAAAAATCGAAAATCAAAAATGTCTATGGAAAGGAATTTGAATTTTGACGAGATAATCGACAGGCGGAACACCTTGTCGCTGAAATATGATTTTGCGGAAAGGCGTGGAAAGCCTGCCGACGTGCTTCCTTTGTGGGTGGCTGATATGGATTTCAAGGTGTCCAGTTACATTCTGGACGCGCTTCAGGAGGCCGTGAGCCACGGAATCTTCGGATATTCCGACACTCTGACACCTTATTACGAGACTATCAGCAACCATTTTAGGAAAAAGCACGGCTACCATTTCGACGAGGACGACCTCGTGAAAACTCCCGGAATCGTCTTCGCCCTCGCAATGGCCGTAAAGGCGTTCACGAGGGTAGGGGAGTCCGTAATAATCTTTCAGCCAGTCTATTATCCATTCTCGGAGGTTGTTTTGGACAACGACCGAAACCTTGTATCGTCCACGCTCGTTTTGGGCGACGACAACCGTTATCATATTGATTTCGAGGATTTTGAGAAGAAGATTGTCGAAAACAAAGTCCGTCTCTTCTTCCTCTGCAATCCACACAATCCCGTGGCGCGTGTCTGGACCAAGGACGAACTCCTGAAACTTGGCGATATCTGTCTGAGAAACAATGTGATAGTAGTTAGTGACGAGATTCACAAGGACTTCACCTTTGTAGGCGAGCACACGGTTTTTGCGGGTCTCAGTCCCGAACTCGACAATATTACAATCACCTGTTCGTCGCCCTCCAAGACCTTCAACCTTGCAGGCGGTCAGGTCTCTAATATTATCATCCGCAATCCCGAACTCCGCAAGCGTTTCCGTCACGAGATCGACGGTGCGGGCTATTCGCAGTTGAATGTTTTCGGACTTGTGGCCACTCAGACGGCCTACGAGAAGGGTCACGTTTGGTACAACGCGATGATAGATTACGTGCGTCGCAATATCGAGTTCACCCGTCAGTACATTGAGCGCAACCTCCCGAAAGTCAGAATGATAAACCACGAAGCCACCTATCTTGTCTGGCTCGATTTCCGTGCCTACGGCCTCTCTCCCAAGGACCTGGACAGCCTGATAATCAACAAGGCAAAACTCTGGCTCGACAGCGGACGCATTTTCGGCAAATCCGGCGAAGGCTTCCAACGTATCAACGTCGCCTGCCCGAGGGCCGTGCTTACGGAAGCGCTGGGGAGGTTGAAGAAGGGGCTGGAGGGGTAGAAAACCTTAAAAACGTGATGATTTTACTGAAAATCTTGCAGAAAACCTTAAAAACGTGATAAAATGGGGTTGCGGAAACCTTAAAAACGTGATAATTTTGCTGAAAATCTTGTAGAAAACCTTAAAAACGTGATAAAATGGTGTTGCAAAAATCATAAAAACGTGATAAATTTGCAGTGTGAAAACCTTAAAAACGTGATTTTAGGATATGAAACGAAAGATTTACAGTGAGTTGCTTGCTTGGAAAAAAGACTGCAACGGTTCTGTGGCCATATTAATAGAAGGTCCGCGCCGTGTGGGAAAGAGTTATATTGTCAACGAATTTGCCCGCAAGGAATACAAGTCCTGCATTATTCTTGATTTCAATGTTGTCTCCAAACAGATTCGTGATTTGTTTGATGATTATTTGAATGACTTGGACACCTTTTTTATGTTGCTATCCAACTTCACCAACACTCCTCTTTACGAACGAAATACTTTGATTGTTTTTGATGAGGTTCAGTTATGTCCAAGAGCCAGAGCGTCCATTAAGTACCTTGTGGCTGACGGCCGTTACGATTATATCGAGACTGGTTCGCTGGTTAGTATCAACAAGAATGTCAAGGATATTGTTATTCCTTCTGAGGAGCGACGTATAGAAATGTTTCCTATGGATTTCGAGGAGTTCTTGTGGGCTAATGGCAACGATATGCTTATGACTGCGATTAGGAATTCTTTTGAAAAACGGCGTCCTTTAGGTCCTCTGCATAAGATTGCAATGGATTATTTCCGTAAATATCTGATTGTTGGAGGTATGCCTCAGGCTGTACTTACTTTTGTAAATACTAAGGATATCAAACAGGTTGACTTGGTAAAGCGTGATATCATCAATCTGTATAGAAGCGATATAGAGAAATATGCCTCAGGTTTCGAACAGAAGGTTAAGGCAATTTTTGATCAGATTCCAGCCCAGTTGCAGAAACACGAGAAAAAGTTTAGGTTGTCGGATATTGATTCAAAGGCCCGTTTCCGTGAATATGAAACTTCTTTTTTCTGGCTCGATGAGGCCAAAGTTATCAATATTTGCTATCTGACTACAGAACCTTCTGTGGGTTTGCGTATGAAAATGGATTCCACTTCTCTTAAATGCTATATGGCTGATACTGGGTTGCTTATAAGCCTTGCTTTTGATGAGAGGACTATTGTAGATGAGCAAATTTATATGAAACTTCTCACCGATAAATTGGAGGTTAATAAAGGTATGATAGTTAAAAATATTGTTGCTCAAATGCTAAAGGCAAATAAGCACAAACTATATTTTTACTCTCAATATTCCAATGTTTCGGAAGACAGAATGGAGATTGATTTTCTTATTAGGAAACCTTCGGCCACTTCGCGCCATAATATCAATCCTATAGAGGTTAAGTCATCTTCAAAATATACAATAACCTCTTTACGAAAGTGTATTCAGAAATATGGAAATCAATTGTCCACACCCTATGTGGTTCATCCCGCCGATCTCAAAGAGGAAGACGGCATTGTGTATCTGCCATTGTATATGGTTTCTTTGCTTTAGGAATAGGGATTATAGAAATGACAACCGCAACCAAAACTCTTTTCCCGAGTCTTGGTTGCGGTTTTTGTTTTGTTTTCCCTCCCCCCTCTTCCGAAAAATAATCTCCTTCGCCTTATTATTCTTCTTTAATTCCTTATTAATATTCTCTCGTAAATACAGAATTTAGTAAAATATCCCAAAGAAATTGGTTTGCTTGGTGGAATATTCCACGGTTTGTAATTTTGCAGTGTAATAAGAACAAAAAACTATTGTAACAATGAGTAAGAATATTCAAGAAAATCATCCCTGTTTTGGACAGCACCCGGCTAATGTGGGGCGTATTCATTTGCCTGTGAGTCCTGGGTGCAATATCGGTTGCAGGTTTTGCAGTAGGGTGATATCAGATACAGAAAATAGGCCTGGCGTAACGTCGAAGGTGATAACGCCCGAGGAGAGTATCGGGATTCTTCGCAAGGCTCTCAAGATTTGTCCCGAAATCACGGTGGCGGGTATTGCGGGTCCGGGCGACACGCTCGCTACGCCTTACGCCCTTCAGACTTTCAAGTTGATTAAGAAGGAGTTTCCGAACCTTATCAAATGTATGAGCACCAACGGTTTGCTCCTGAACGAGAAGGCCGACGAGGTGATAGAATCAGGCATAGATTCACTTACAGTGACCGTTAACGCCATTGACCCCGAGATTGAGGCAAAACTGAACAAGTTTGTCTATTACCACGGCAAGAGATACGACGCTCTTGAGGGCGCGAAAATCCTGATTGAGAATCAGTTGGCCGGTATCAAGAAGATTACTGACGCTGGCATTACGGTGAAGGTGAACACGGTTTTGGTGCCAAGGATCAACGGCAAACATATTGAGGCTATCGCCAAGAAGATGAAGGAGTTGGGTGTACAGATTTACAACATTATCCCGCTGATACCAACCGCCGAACTTGCCGACGAGCACGCTCCCTACTGTTTCGAGATCGAGAAGGCCCGCAAGGACGCCGAGAAATATATCAGTTGCTTCCGTCACTGCAACCGTTGCCGAGCCGACGCCGTGGGTGTCCCTGGAAAATCAGACTTCGCCGATCAGGTTTATTCACAAAAAATTGAGGTGGAGGAGACATTCTCGCACGGTTAGCCTTGCGCCGTAGGCGCAATTTGTCAGGAACAAAAATTATCAAAAATTACCAAGAATTTTTCAAAAATTACTTTTATTGAGAAAAATTTTTGATCAATTTATGTTAATTCGTGATAATTTATGTCTTGGCTAATCCATTAGGCTTTAATTGATTGCGCTCTTAATTCTTAATTATTAATTCTTAATTATTAATTAAAAATGGTTCTTCATTACCGTGTGGCGATAGCGTCGAGCAACGGCGACGACGTGGATATGCATTTTGGGCGGGCTGACGATTTCTATATTTACCAGTATCTGGTGGATGAATGGATTTTCGTGGAGAAACGCTCGCTGAATCCCGTTTGCAGAGGCGGTTATCATCTTGAGAGTCAGATGACTGACAATGTTGAGAGATTGACTGATTGTCAGTATGTGGTGGCCTCGAGGATAGGCGCCGGGGCAATTGCCCAACTTCAGGCTAAAAACATAATCCCAATGGCCCTGCCTGGTGATATCCAGGACGCCTTGGACAAAATTTACAGTTATCACGAGATTAAGAGGTTGTTTGAATAGATAGTTTAGAGTGGAGAGTTTAGAGATGAGAGAGGAGAATGCTTTCTAATGGTTAAACTCTGAACACTAATCTCTAAACACTAATCTCTAAACTTTATATCCAATCTCTCATCTCTAATCTTTAATCTCTAATTAGTGCTGATGCGATAAATTTATTAACTTTCATAAACTATCAAACAGCATAGGTTCATTGACATTTTGATTTTGGTTTGTTTGATCATTTGAAATGAGATCTCTCATACTTGCTCGTTCCATAGCAGACACCCTAAGTATA
>JAZUEG010000027.1:0-6686 GCA_045640025.1 Bacteroidales bacterium | reverse complement strand
TAAATTTGTAAAAATCGCCACCCACGGCCTCCCATGGCTTGTATAGCACAAAAAAGTCGGCGAACATCGATTTTATCTGTCCCGTGTCGGTCATTATGGTTCTCTGCAGCGGAATCAGATGTTTCAGCGTGTCCACCATTTTCATCTTCTGTAGGTCGAGTTTCTGCTTGTTTTCAGCGAGTTCGGCCGCCAGATTCATTGTATCAGCTGCCCTCTGCTGTCTCTCGGCCTTCAGGCAGTCGGTTTCAGCTTCCATGGTCTCTATCCTCAGCATCAGGCTCTTGGCGAGCTCGTTGGCCTGCTGTTCCTTTTTTTGGGTGGCAGCTAATACGGTTCCTATGTTTTCCTTTTCAGCTGCAAGCGCATCAGCCTCCTTGCACTTGTTCTGGTACTTCCGGTTCTGGAGTATTATTACTATTATAAAGGCTGTAGCAATAATTGCCGCTGTTATGATAAATGGTGTCATTGTTTTCTTTTATTGGATTTCGGTGCAAATTTAGCTGATTGGCTCCAATAAAAAAAATCTATTTCCCATTATTTTATTTGCAATGCTTATCGCATTGATAATTAATGATATATCATTGGCTGTTTTAGACGATGAGTAATTATTAAAAAAAAATCTTTCAAAATATTTTCATAATTGGAAATATATAGTTAATTTTAGCAAAATTTTGATAATTGTATGTTTGTCGTTACAATATCAATTTGGCATTAATATTGTTTTGACTAATGTGAGTGGCCTTGTGCGACAGCATAGCTAATACGAACACCAATATTTTACATACTTGTGATGCAATATACTGAATATAAATACAATAGTAAAAATCATCCATTCTCTTCTTTGTTGAGAGTGGTCTTAGTGCTTGCGCTTGTATATCTGACAGGCGTAAAGTCCTATGGTCAGGTTGCATCAGAAATACTCAGGGCTTCCAAGATCATTACCTGCGTGGAAATGGTTGACTGGAAGTCATTTACAAGTCCCGACGAATTCACAATCGGCGTGTACGGTCAGTTTGCCGAGGAGATCAATCCGCTGAAGGAGCTCTCCAAAAACCGCGTTATCAACGACCGTCCCATCCGCATCGTTCAGTTCCGCCGAAAGAGGGACATTGTTCCTACCGATGTGCTTTTCATCAACAGCAAATACAATGAGGACCTTGAGCAGTTGTATAATCAAGGAGTTGGAAATAAGACACTTGTAATTACCGACCATGCACCTTCCGACAAGAATTTCATGATCAATCTCCTTTTCCAGCCCAATGGAAAGGATTTTGAGGTGAATTTTGATGCGTGCAAGCAATCGAATGCTACTGTTACCGAGAAACTCACCAATCAGGGAGGTAGCACCATCGAGCTCAAGACTTTGATTTTCAAGCAGGAACAGGCACTTCAGGCCAAACAGGAGCGCCTGAACAAACGTAAGGACAGCTTGAATTCCATTGAGGAGCAGATGCGACAGCAGATAGCTGACAACCAGCGTCTTATGGAAGAGAACAATGAGCTGGCCCGCGACCTCGACAGATTGGAGAAGGCCGTAGCTCAGGAAAAGGCCAATGCCGCTCTCGTAATGGCTCAGGTACAGCGCAATCAGGAAAAACTCCGTCTCGATCAGCAGGAGATGGACCTTCAGAAGGATTCTCTATCCAAGGCCGATGAGTTTATCGCCAAGTCACGCGCAGATATCAAGTTCCTAAACGACTCACTCAATCAGGTAGAGCAGAAAATCCAGTTTAATATCAACAAGATAAAGACTGGTGACGATGATATCAACCGTGGCGACAGAATTATTACCGCCATAGTAATTTTCCTTGTTATAGTATCTTTCCTCGTAATCTTGATTGTGAAGTCTCTCCGTGAGCGCAAGCGAGCTAATATCAAGCTTTTGCAGAAAAATCAGGAGCTTCTTCAGCAGACACAGGAAATCAACGAGCAGGCGTCTCAGCTCGAGAATGTGAACAAGGAGCTTGAGAAACTTTCAATCGTGGCCGGCAAGACTCAGAATGCCATCGTTATCATGGACCGAAACGGCTATTTCGAGTGGGTTAACGCTGGTTTTACACGTTTCTTCGGTTATACGCTTCAGCTGCTAAGAAATGAGCGCGACGAGAATATTGTGAACGTAAGCTCCAACAAGAGCATACGCAATATATTATTTAAATGTGTAAGCAACAAGCAGACCATCGTTTTTGAGAGCGATGCCACTACCCGCGCCGGCAAGAAGATTGCCGCTCAGACCACGCTTTCGCCAATCCTGAATCAGAAGGGCGACGTTACTCAGCTTGTGGCCATCTATTCCGATATCTCTAAGCTCAAGGAGCAGGAGGCAGCCATCCGCAGCCAGAACGAGGAGCTCCTTCAGCAGAAGAACACTCTTGAGATTCAGAAAACTCAGATCGAGGAGCAGACCAAGAGCATCAAATCTGGTATTTATTACGCACAAACCATTCAGCAGACAATTCTGCCACCTACCGAACAGATTCAGAAGCATTTCGACTGTTTCGTGCTTTTCCGTCCCAAGGACATCGTTTCGGGCGATTTCTACTGGTTCTCGGAGGCTCAGGACGACGACAGAAACTATCAGTTTGTCGGCGATTTCGACTGTACTGGTCACGGTGTGCCGGGCGCATTCATGAGCCTTATCGGAAACCGTATCCTCAACGAGGTAATCAACGTACGCAAGACATATTCTCCGCGCGACATTATGGACGAGCTGAATATGAACGTAATAAAGGCCCTCAAGCAGGAGCAGACCACCAACAACGACGGTATGGATACTTGTCTGTGCCGTGTAGAGAAGGTTTCGCTCTCAGATTACAAGGTTACATTCTGTGGCGCCAAGCGTCCTCTCTATTATCTGACTACCGACAGCCAGGAGGTTCAGGAGCTCAAGGGCGACCGCAAGTCTATTGGCGGTACTCAGAAAAAACGTGGAAACATTCAGTTTACCGATCAGGAGATCATCATGCATTCGGGCGATATCATGATTCTCTGCAGCGATGGTATCTCCGATCAGTGCGACAAGGAACGAAAGAAATTCTCTTCAGAAAGACTCCGCAATATTATTCTCCAGAATCGCAACGAGTCGATGGACCGCCAGTGCGACCTGTTGAGCCAGGCCCTCGACGATTATCGTGGCGAGGAGGAACAGCGTGATGACATTTCTGTAATAGGAATCAAATTTAGATAGACCAATGCAAAAAAAATTGAACATATTTCCCCGTATTGTTACGGTTCTTGTAGGTTTTCTGTTGCTCATTACAGTTAGCCAGAATTCTTATGCGCAGCTTGGTAAGGAGGCTCAGCGCGTAAGCTGGATCCGCATTGTGGCCAATAGTTTCACCTGGCCCAACGAGGATACTATTCAGACTTTTACTGTTGGTGTGTTCGGCAATAATGCTCCCGAATTTGCAGTTCTCAACAATTTGGTTCAGAAGAATGACTACAATATCAAGCAGAAACCTGTAAAGGCTGTTCATTTCCGCCGTATGAGGGATGTGGTTCCTACCGATATTATTTATGTAAGTCACGATTATTACAATCAGCTCCCCGAAATCAGTGAGCGTATTGGCGATCATCCTACAGTAATTATTGTGGACAGCTGTTCGCAGGCAATGGAAAAATACTGTATGGTGAATCTTCTTTTCCAGGGAAAACAGCCTCTCAAATTGCAGTCGCCACGTATGCTGCAGTCTAAGCTTGACTGTACCGATGAGCTCAAGCGTCAAGGCGGCAGCAAGTCCGACCTTTTGGATATGAACGATTCGTATTCCAAGAACAATCAGGAAAAGGAGAATGAGCTTTTGGTGCTTGAGGCCGACCTCAACCGCCGTCTTGCCGATTTGCAGACCCAGATGCTCAATAATGATATCCAGTCAAATCAGATCAATGAGCGAAAAGATTTGCTTTTGGCTCATGAGGTGGATATCGAGATAGAGCGAAAGAAAGCTGATTCGCTCGCCAACAGGGCTGAGAATCTCCGCCGTGTTTCCGAGAAAAACAGGTATCTTATAGACCAGCAGAAAAAGGAAATAGCCGAGCGACGCAAGGCTACCGAATCGATATTGGAAGATATTGAGGACCAGAAATCCAAAATCGCAGGTCGTGAGGAGGCTATCAAGCTTCAGGAGGAAAAACTTAAAGACCAGGACAAGACCAAGGACTTCCAGCGTACAATTACAATTATCGGTATCAGCGCCGCTGTAGTGGTTCTTGTACTTATCATCATCATCACCATAAGCAACATTTCACGTAAGAAGAAAAACCGTCAGCTCGAGGCCAAAAATGACGAGGTAGACCGTCAGAAGGATCTCATTCAGGCACAGAGCGAGCAGTTGCTTCAGATCAACAAGGGGCTTGAGAAACTCTCCATTGTGGCCTCTCAGACCGATAATGGAGTTGTGATAATGGACAATCTCGGCAATATCGAATGGGTAAACCGCGGTTTCACCAATATGTACGGCTATACTGCCAAAGACCTTATAGCTCAGGCTCAGGACTGTCTCACTGGTTTCTATTCCAAGAATCCCGATATCCAGACTATCAAGGACGATTGTCTGTCGAATTCACAGCCCCGAGTTTTCGAGTGCGAGATTATCACAAAGCAAGGCAAGTCGGTTTGGATTCAGTCGACACTTACCCCAATCCTCGACGAGAACAATCAGATAGGCCGTCTGGTAACTATCGATACTGATATCACTCAGATCAAGGAGCAGGAGCTCGCCATTATGCGTCAGGGCGTTACGCTGGCCTCTCAGCGTGATGAGCTTGCTCAGCAGAATGAGTTCATCAAGGAGCAGAACGCGCACATCAGCACATCGCTCACCTACGCCAAAACCATCCAGGAGACTGTGATGCCTCTGGAGGTGAATATCACAAAGTATTTCAAATATTTCGGAATATTTATTCCGTTGCAGATTGTAAGTGGCGATTTCTACTGGTTTACACGTGTGCCCGATGATGAT
Organism: Bacteroidales bacterium; assembly: GCA_045640025.1. Taxonomy (GTDB): domain Bacteria; phylum Bacteroidota; class Bacteroidia; order Bacteroidales; family UBA3824; genus UBA3824. The sequence continues at coordinate 1,725 of JAZUEG010000027.1, read as the reverse complement.
CGCATTGCCTTCACTGCGGCAGTAGACTGTACAGGTCACGGAGTTCCGGGAGCGTTCATGTGCATGATTACCACACGTATCCTGTCGGAGATTATCGTTGAGCACCACATTTACGATACCAAGGAGATTCTCAACAGCCTGAACGCCGGTCTTGTGGCCGCGCTGAAGCAGGACGAGACCGACAACAACGACAGTCTTGAGATTTGTCTCTGCAAGTTTACCCACATCGACGACGAGAATTATGAGATGTCGTTCTCGGGTGCCAAGCGTCCGCTATACATCTATCACGACGATACTCAGCAGTTCGATATCCTGAAGGGCGACCGCAAGACCATCGGAGGACTGATGTCGAAGCGCAACGCCACCGAGTTTACATCAGAGGTGGTGGTATTGAGGAAAAACGATAAAATTTACATGACCTCTGATGGTTTTGTAAATCAATTTGATATAAACAACAAGAAGTATGGAAGTGAGCGACTTGTAACACTTCTCAAGTCCATTGCTCCAATGGCATTGCCCGACCAGAAAATCGTTTTGGAACAGGAATATGCCAATCACCGGGGCGCCGCCGAGCAAAACGATGACGTTACTGTTTTCGCGGTGCAACTTATTTAGTAACTATTTTATCAGATAACAATTGCTATGGCTTTAGAACAAAACGGTAAAGAGATTTTTGAGTCGATGTTCGACAACAAGGTTGTAATCTCGTATATCGGACCTTTCGACGGTCAGTTATTGTCGTTGTTGGCAGCTAATATCGAGGATTCTCTGTGGGACGACCCTAAGCGCGGCAAGAAATTCTTCAAGATTTTCATCGAGCTTAGTCAGAACATTTATTTGTATTCCAAGGAGAAGGCTGCGGGGCTTGATAAATCAGCTGGCGTAGGTCTCATGCTCATCAAGGAGTTTGAGGACCATTTCCAGTTTATTACCGGCAACTTGGTAGGTCACAAGGATTATGTGAAACTTACCGACAAATGCGATCAAATTATCTCGAAGAACAAGGAGGAGCTCAGAGAGTTTAAGCGTCAGCAGAGAGCACTGCCCAGGGAATCGGAAACTGATGGTGGCAATATCGGCATCATTCAGTCAACAATTCTCAGCGGTTATCCACCATCGTATACTTTCCGCAAGATAGATGACGACAATTATTTCTATATTCTCAGCGTAAGAATTGATAAATAGCGAAATCATATTAATTACGAAATCCGAATTACGAATTACGAATGTCTTCCATTCGAAATCCGCAATTCGGATTTTTTAATTCGTAATTCTTAATTCTTAATTCGTAATTCGTTATTATAATTATTTCTCGTCAGATTCCTTTATTTCCTCAAGCTCCAGCCAGCGCATTTCCTTCTCGTCGAGTGTGTTTATTATCTCGTTGATGCGGTTCGACAGCTTTGTGATCTCGTCCATGTCGGTAGTGCTGCCGGAGAGTTTGTTTTCAATTTCGGATTTTTCGGCCTCAAGCCCGGCTATCTCTTTTTCCAGTTGCTGATATTCCATGTTGAGCTTGTAGGTGAAATTCTTTTTGCGTTTCTCAGCGCGGTTGTCGGTTTTTGCGCCATCAGCTGCAATAACCTTTTCAGCTGATACCTGTCTGCTGGCCTGGCGCTCATCTTCCTTCTGAGTGAGGTAAACGGTGTAGTTGCCGGGGAAGTTGCGGATTTTGCCGTTTTCCTCAAATACAAATAGGCTTTCTGCAAGTCGGATCGTAGCCAT